>JALENK010000008.1 GCA_022767515.1 Clostridium sp. | reverse complement strand
TACAATTAGCAGGTATAACAATAGCATCTACCTCATATGAAAAAATATCACCTAAATCAACATTATACTTCATAATCCATCACTCCCTAAAATCAATAAGTAGTTGTTCCAATAATTTTTATTCTACCACTTGTTAAATATAACTTCAACATATTAGATGTAGCAATTATATAGATTTATATAATGTATTTATTGTAACTATACTCAAAATATGGTATTATTTATTAGATTTAGAATCTAAACTAACTATGGAAGGGGAATATAAAATGAAAGAAAATTTTAAAAGAACAAAAAGCTTAGTTTCACTATTCATTGCAGCAATGATGTTTTTTTGCTTGTTGCCTTCAAATTTAGTAAATGCAGTTGAAACTGATGTTACTAATTTTTGTATTAAAATCGTGCATACAAATGACATTCATGCAAGAATAGAAAAAAATGAAAAGAATGGAATTATAGGTGTTGGTTACTTAAGTAGCATCATCAAAAATCATACTGAAAATTCGGATATGGATTTAGTTCTAGATTCCGGCGACCTTTTTCATGGACAGTCTATTGCAACTCTTGTTAAAGGTCAGTCTATAGCTGAAGTTATTAAAAGTTGTGGCTATGATGCAATGACTGCCGGTAATCATGATTGGAGTTATGGAAAGGACAGACTTAAAGAGCTTTCTAATATGGCAGGGTTAAAAATGCTTACAGGAAATGTTATTGATGAAAATGGCAATAGCTTTTTTGATGATGAGTACTATATTGAGGAAGTTACAAAAAATAATCAAACATTAAAGGTTGGAGTTTTTGGTGTTATAGACCCTGAAATATATAGAAAAACAACTCCGGATAATGTTAAAGGACTTACTTTTACAAATGCATCCGAATATGCAAATAAGGCTTCTGCCGAATTAAAAGCACAAGGCTGTGATATTGTAATAGCACTTTCTCATACTAATAATCCTGTTGAACTTGCAAAAACAGTAAATGATGTTGACCTTTGGCTTTGTGGTCATGAACATATTGATATAAATACTTCTGTTACTACTCCAAATGGAAAAACAGCTTATATTGCTGAAGATAGTTATTATCTTTATCAAATAGGACTAATTGATTTGGACTGTACTCTTGATAATAATGGTAATGTTTCAGAAATAAAGTATAATAAAACTGTACTTAATTATGATAAAACTTCTACTTATGAAGAAGATGCTAACGTTACTGAGGTACTTAATGGTATAAAATCAGAGCAAGAAAAGATTCTTAATAGTGTAGTTGGCTCTTCTCCTACTGAGCTTGATGGAGTATGGGAACATCTTAGAATTGATGAAACTAATCTTGGTAGAGCAATTACAGATGCTTATTTACTTGCAACTGGTGCAGACATAGCCTTTGAAAATGCTGGAGGTATTCGTGCAAATGTTAATGCAGGTGATGTTACATATGGTGATCTTATAAATGTAAGCCCTTATGGAAATTATATTGTCACAAAGAAAATTACAGGGCAACAACTAAAAGAAATTTTAGAAACATCTATTGCTATTCAATTTGATTGTATAACTGCAAATGAAAGTGGCGATTGGGACGCATGGCCTAATAATAGTGGTAGTTATCTACAAACTGGAGGAATAACAGTAAAATATGATTTATCACGTAAGTATGGAGAACGTGTTTTATCTATACAAGTAGGTGGAAAAGATATTGTTTACGACAATCTTTATACAGTTGCTACTAACAACTTTGTTGCTGTTTCTTCTGTTTATCCACAACTTGCCAGTGCCCCTGAAGAAGGAGAGTTTTCAGCTTGTGATGAGGCTTTAATTAACTACTTTGCTCAAGATGCTAAAACTATTTCTGAAAGTATTAATACTGCAAGAATGATTAAAACTAAAGCAGATAATCCTCCTTCAGAAAAAGATGATAAGGATGATGACAATAAAAAATCAGATTCTAATTTAGAATCACCAAATACAGCTGATTCACCTCAAACAGGTGATGATTTAAATATTAAAGTATATATTCTTCTAGCTAGTTTAGGTTTAGTAGCAATAATAGCCACTTCTATATATAGAGCTAAAAAAAGAATAAAATAAATAGAAAAGGTAGTTGTTTTTTATTACAACTACCTTTTTTACTTATTTATAAAAGAATTAACATATTTACATAAATTTATTGCTTTAAGAAATTAAAACCTTATTTTATTTTTCCAAGTAAATCAGCAAATGGATTATCTGCCATAGCTTCTTTCTCTGCTTCTTTTTTCATTTTTGCCATAATTTTTTGTGTTTCCTTTTTATCTACCTTTGAATTTTTATCAAATCTCTTTTCAAATACTGATGCCTTTTCTCTAAAATTACAGTTTACACCTGGACATACATATATTTTTCCATCACCTACACCACGAAGTTCCAATTTCTTCTTACATTCTGGACAACGTGCATTAGTAAGACGAGCTAAGTTTTCTCTATAGCCACATTCTCTATCCTGGCACACAAGCATCCTACCATTTTTAGTATTAACCTCAAGAAGATACTTACCACAATTTGGACATCTTTTACCTGTTACATTATCATGGTGAAACTTTTCTTCTGCCTTTTTTACATCTTCAACAAGCTTTGCAGCATAAAGTTTCATATCTTCTATATATTTCTTGTCATTAGCTTTTCCCTTTGCTATATTATCAAGTTGCTTTTCCCATTTTGCTGTAAGAAGAGGTGATTTCAAATCTGCTGGAACTAAATCTATAAGCTGTTTGCCTTTTGATGTCGGATATATATCATTTCCTTTCTTTTCTATAACAAAGGAATTAAACAATTTTTCTATGATATCTGCTCTTGTAGCAACTGTTCCAAGCCCTCCAGTTTCGCCAAGTGTTTTAGCCGAGTCCTTATCTACATTTATATATTTATGTGGATTTTCCATAGCTGATAAAAGTGTAGCTTCATTAAATCTTTCTGGTGGTGCAGTCTGTTTCTTTTCCTTATTAACTGAAACTATTTTAATCTTATCCCCATTTTTTAATTCTGGTAACTCTTGACTATCATCGTCATCATTTATATTATCATATAATTTCTTCCATCCCTTACTCTTAGTTACATTTCCTTTAGCAGTAAATGTTTCCCCTGCAATATTTACTGTTAAAGTAGTTTGCTCATATTCATAGGCTGGCATTAATACACTTAAAAATCTCTTAACTACAAGATTATATATATGTTTCTCTTCACTACTCAAATTGACTAAATTTCCCTTTTCTTCAGTAGGAATTATAGCATGATGGTCACTAACCTTTGAATTATCAACATAATTCTTATTAGCCTTTATGCCACCCTTTAAAATAGCCTCACAATATGCCTTGTATTCTCCAAAAGATACAGCCTTTAATCTCTCAGGAATTGTAGATACAATATCATCTGTTATATATCTTGAATCTGTTCTTGGATATGTTAAAACCTTATGGTTTTCATAAAGTCTCTGCATTATGTTTAAAGTCTGCTTTGCAGAATATCCCCATATTTTATTAGCGTCCCTTTGAAGCTCAGTTAAATCATATAAAGCTTGAGAATATTTTTTCTTAGTTGTTTTTTTAACTTCTATAATCTCTCCATTTTGCCCCTTACACTTATTAACTATAGAATCAGCTACCTCTTCTTTATAAATAGAATTACTTCCTTTATTATTAACCCAATTTAAATTAAATCCATTTCCTTTAGCTTTTAAAGTCCAGTAATCTATCGGCTTAAAATTCTTTATTTCCTCTTCCCTATTTACTATCATTGCAAGCGTTGGAGACTGTACACGACCAGCACTTAATTGTGCATTATACTTACATGTTAATGCTCTAGTTGTATTAAGTCCTACAAGCCAGTCTGCTTCAGCTCTACATACAGCTGCCTTATATAAATTATCATATTCCTTAGCATCCTTTAAATTTTTAAATCCATCAAGAATAGCTTTTGTAGTTTGAGAAGATATCCATAATCTTTTTATAGTTTTTTTCACTCCTGATTTTTCAATTATCCATCTTGCTACAAGCTCTCCCTCTCTCCCAGCATCCGTTGCAATAACAATGCTTTCTACATCCTTCCTAAGTAATTGATTTTTTACTTCATTATATTGCTTTGCTGTTTTCTTTAAAACTGTAAGCTTCATTTGCTTTGGAAGCATTGGTAAGGTATCCATAGACCAAGTTTTATATTGCTCACTATATCCCTCAGGGTCTAAAAGACCTACCAAATGACCAAGTGCCCAAGTTACTATGTATCTATCACCTTCAATATATCCGCCTTTATTATTTTTAGCCTTCAAAACTTTAGCAAGCTCTCTTCCCACTGAAGGTTTTTCTGCTAAAACTAATATTTTACCCATATGCTAAAATCCTCCTTATTAAACATAAATTTGCTCCATGCTAAAACTAACATATATAGAATTTATCGTCTTTATAATCAATTTTACACTTACCACCATTTTTTAAGCTTCCAAATAAAATCTCATCAATAAATAATGGCTTTATCTCATTTTGAATTAATCTTACAATTTCTCTTGCTCCATATTCCTTTGTCAATCCTTTTTCCTTTAGTATATTTCTACATGATGAAGAAACTGTAAACTGAATATTTTTCTTTTTTAACAATTCCTTTAATGAATTAAGTTCCTTAGTTACTATCTTTCCTGCCATTTCTTTATTTAAGTCATTAAAGACAATTATTTTATTTAATCTATTTCTAAACTCTGGTGAAAATAATCTTTTAACCTCTTCGTCAATTCCTTCTCTTGTAACTGCCCTATCACCAAAACCAATTATACTCTTTCCAACATTTCTAGCTCCTGCATTTGATGTCATAATCACTAGGACATTTCTAAAGTCTGCCTTTCTACCTTGATTATCAGTAAGTGTAGCATAGTCCATAATCTGAAGAAGTATATTATATATGTCACTATGAGCCTTTTCAATTTCATCTAATAGTAATATTGAATGAGGATTTTTTCTTATTGCTTCTGTTAATAATCCTCCCTCTTCATACCCTACATATCCAGCAGGAGAGCCTATAAGCTTTGCAATAGTATGCTTTTCAGCATATTCACTCATATCAAATCTTATAAGCTTTAAATCAAGAATACTAGCTGTAACCTTTGCAATCTCAGTCTTACCAACTCCAGTAGGTCCTACAAATAAAAGGCTTGCAATTGGTTTGTTTTCATCATTTAAACCTGCCCTAGATAATTTTATAGAATTTACTACTTGCTTTATTGCTTCATCCTGACCAAATACCTTATTCTGCATTTCTTTTTCAAGCTTTGATAATTTCTTTATTTCATCTCCCTCAATTGTCTTTTTAGGAATTTTACTTGTGCTAGATATAACCTCTTCAATAAGCTTTTTATCTATAAGTTTCTTATTAACCTTATGTATTGCCCTATAAGCCCCTGCTTCATCTAATAAGTCTATAGCCTTATCTGGAAGATATCTCTCATTTATATATTTACTGCTTAAGGTAACTGCATACTCTAAAACTTCATCAGAATATTTTACATTATGAAAATCTTCATAATATTTTCTGATTCCTTTTAAAATTTCTACTGTTTCTTCTACTGATGGCTCATTAATATCTATATTTTGAAATCTTCTAACTAAGCTCTTACTCTTTGCAAAATGCTTTTTATACTCATCATAAGTAGTTGCTCCAATAAATTTTATACTACCACTTGTTAAATATGGCTTCAACATATTAGATGCATCAAAAGAACTGTTTCCAGTAGCTCCAGCACCCACTATATTATGAATTTCATCTATATAAACAATAGCATTTCCCTCTTGTTCAATCCCTTTAATAACCGTTTGAAATCTTTTTTCAAAATCTCCCCTATATTGTGTCCCTGCAATAAGAGTTCCTAAGTCTAAAGAATATATTTTTGATTTTTTTAATTTATCAGGTACATTACCATTATTTATCATCCTCGCTAGACCTATAGTAATCGCTGTTTTTCCAACTCCAGGTTCCCCAATATGAAGAGGATTATTTTTATTCTTCCTACATAAAATTTGTATAGTTCTCTCTAATTCTTTTTTTCTTCCAACAAGTGGTGGATAATTATCTACTACATCATTTAAACATTCTACATATTTAAGAAATTCTTTTCCATCTTCCTTATTCTCATTCTTCTCTTCCTTACTAGATTGTTCACTAACACCATTATCTCTATTAATATCACATAATAAATATAATAACTCACTCAAATCTACACCTTGAGAAGTCATATAATAAACAGCATAACTATCCTCAAGCTCTGATATTGCATTCACTAAATGAGTTATTTCTATTATGTTTTTTGAAGCATTAATTGCCTTTATTCCAGCACTTTTTAATAATTCATTTAGACTATAACTTATCTTTGAAGAACCCTCTTCTTGATTTGTATCAATATTATCCTTTAAAAATTCATTTAAATTCTGCCTTAACTCTTCAATTTTTCCGCCACATTCAGAAAAACAATATATAAAATCTTCATTAAATGTCATACTATATAAAAGATGTTCTGGTGTAATATATTCATGCTTATATGAAGTTGCATATTTCATCATATCATCTAATATTTTTCTTACTTGTTTAGTACATTTCATTTATTTAACCGTTACTGAAAACTTATAAAAGTTTATAAAAAATATATAAAACTTTAGGTTTCATTCCTTTTTCAACGTATCTACTTTTATAATAGAAAATCTATTACTACTGACATCGGTTTATTATTTCAGTAGTTACTTGATGTAAATAATTATGACGAATATTTGTTAATCGGTGATTAAGTTTTAATAATTTCTTTTCAGCTTTTATAATCTTACTTGTTTTACAGTAACTATCTCCTTTCTTATTTATTAGATATTTTCTTGATATCTTACGTTGTAACCTACGTTTTTTCTTTTTTAATTTTCTTATTTTTTGTGTTTTATTTATATTTTTATAAGGCTTATCAATATCACTACATATTGCTAAATCTTTAATACCTAAATCTATTCCTACGCCATCATTAACTGGTATTTCTGTATTATCAGCATATTCAATACCAACACTAAGCCACCAGTT
>JALENK010000001.1 GCA_022767515.1 Clostridium sp. | reverse complement strand
CAAGGTTAATAGGTCAGAGGTGTAAGTATGGTAACATATTCAGCTGACTGATACTAATAGGTCGAGGGCTTGACCAAAATAAAATGGAATTTTACATACTGTGTGCAATTTTGAAAGAACAAATTCTTTCAAACAAAAAGGAAACTCACTCGATTTACATCGAGGAGTACAAGGTTTTAACTAAATCGAAGATTTAGAAAACCATAGTATCTGGTGATGATGGCGTAGAGGAAACACTCCTTTCCATTCCGAACAGGACAGTTAAGCTCTACAGCGCTGATGGTACTTCACGGGAGACTGTGCGGGAGAGTAAGACGTTGCCAGGTTAGTACAAAAACAGCTAGTAATAGCTGTTTTTTTTATAATTAAAAATAGTGCAAGTAATAGATTTATAATAAATAAAAGAAAGAAATATTCTTGACAGTAGTTATTTGTTAATTTAAAATAGAACATAGAATAAAAATATATTATACTTAAGTAAACTTTTTAATTTGGTCCAGAGAGGCCAGAAAGGGGTTATAGATTATGATACATAAGTTGGAGGAAGCATTAAGTTTATCTGTTATTGCTGATAAATTAATTGTATAAATATCGGATAGTAGGGGGATTAAGAAAGTTTAATCTCCTTAGTATCCGTTTCTTTTAGTATTTTTACATATAGCCTGAATTCATTTTTAGTTAAATATAGGAGGATTCACAATGAAAGCAAAGCTAATTTTAGAAAATGGTATGGTATTTGAAGGAAATGCCTTTGGACATTTGAAGGATAGTGTTGGAGAGGTTGTATTTACAACTGGTATGACTGGATATGAAGAAGTATTAACAGATCCATCATATTATGGTCAAATTGTCACAATGACATATCCTTTAATTGGGAACTACGGTATAAATTTAGAAGACTTAGAATCTAAAGGACCAAAGGTAAAGGGATTTATAGTTAGAGAAAAATGTGATTTACCAAATAATTTTAGATGTGAGTTAGAACTTGAAACTTTCTTAAAACAAAATAATATTATAGGGCTTGAGGGAATAGATACAAGAGCATTAACTAAAGTATTAAGAAATAAGGGAACTATGAAGGGAATTATAACATTAGAAAATATAGATAAATCAGAAGTAGATAAAAAGCTTGAAGCTTATTCGAATACAGAAGCTGTAAAAGCAGTAACAACTTCAGAAAAATATATAATAGAAGGTTCAGGAAAGCATGTTGCAGTTATGGATTTTGGAATAAAGACTAATATTCTAAGGTGCTTCAAAAAGAGAGGATGTAAACTAACAGTATTTCCAGCAAATGCAACGGCTGAAGAAATACTAAACGTAAATCCAGATTTAGTATTTTTATCAAACGGTCCTGGGGATCCACAAGATATTCCAGAATCAATTGAAACAATAAAGCAATTAGTTGGGAAGAAGCCAATTGTAGGAATATGTTTAGGACATCAATTATTAGCATTAGCATTAGGTGGAAAAACTGGAAAATTAAAATTTGGGCATAGAGGATGTAATCATCCAGTAAAAGATTTAGAAACTAATAAAGTTACAATAACATCTCAAAATCATGGATATGTTGTTACTGAATTACCACAAGATGTGGTTGAAACGCATGTTAATATAAATGATGAAACTGTTGAAGGTATGAAGCATAAATCATTACCTATTTTCTCAGTGCAATTCCATCCGGAAGCATGTGCTGGACCACAAGATAGTGAATACATATTTGATAAATTTATGGAATACGCACAATAGGAGGTAAATGAAGATGCCATTAAATAAAGATATTAAAAAAGTTTTAGTAATAGGATCAGGTCCTATTGTAATTGGGCAAGCAGCAGAATTCGATTATTCAGGAACACAAGCTTGTGAAGCATTAAAAGAAGAAGGAATAGAAGTTGTATTAGTTAACTCTAATCCAGCTACTATTATGACAGATAAAGAAGTGGCAGATAAAGTATATCTTGAACCATTAACACTTGAATTTGTTGAGAAAGTTATTGCTAAAGAGAGACCAGATAGTTTACTTGCTGGTATGGGAGGTCAAACAGGACTTAATTTAGCTGTTGAACTATATGATAATGGAATTTTAGATAAATATAATGTAAAAGTAATTGGTACATCAATAGAATCTATAAAAGAAGGAGAAGATAGAGAACTATTCAGAGATATGATGAATAGAATCAATGAACCTGTTATAGAGTCTGATATTATAACTGATTTAGAAACAGGAGTTAATTATGCAACAAAAATTGGATATCCTGTTATAGTTAGACCAGCATATACATTAGGTGGTACTGGTGGTGGTATTGCTAATAATGAAGAAGAACTAAGAGTAATATTAGAATCAGGATTACAATTAAGTACAATTGGTCAAGTTTTAATTGAAAAATCAGTAAAGGGCTGGAAGGAAGTAGAGTATGAGGTAATGAGAGACTCATATGGAAACTGTATTACTGTATGTAATATGGAAAATATTGACCCAGTTGGAATACATACAGGAGATAGTATAGTAGTTGCACCATCTCAAACTTTATCAGATAAAGAATATCAAATGTTAAGAACAGCATCTATTAATATAATCAATGCAGTAGGTATTGAAGGTGGATGTAATGTTCAATTTGCATTAAATCCAAATTCATTCCAATATGCTGTAATTGAAATTAATCCAAGAGTTTCAAGAAGTTCAGCACTTGCATCTAAAGCTACAGGATATCCAATAGCAAAATTAGCAGCAAAGATTGCTTTAGGTTATGGATTAGATGAAATAAAGAATGCTGTTACTCAAAAGACATATGCATGTTTTGAACCAGCATTAGATTATGTAGTATGTAAAATTCCTAAGTGGCCATTTGATAAATTCTTTGGTGCAGATAGAGAGCTTGGAACAAAGATGATGGCAACTGGAGAAATAATGGCAATAGGAGCTAATTTAGAGCAAGCATTATTAAAGGGAATCAGAAGTCTTGAAATAGGAAAATACTCATTAGATCATCCTAAATATAAAGATTTTAGTATGGCAGAATTAAAAGAAAGAGTTGTTGCTGCTGATGATGAAAGATTATTCGCATTAGCTGAAATGTTAAGAAGAGATTATAGAATCGATAAGATTTCTGAAATTACTGGTATAGATAAATTCTTCCTAAATAAGATAAAATGGATTGTAGATGAAGAACAAAGATTAAAGCTAAGTAAAATTGGTGATTTAGATAAGGATTGGTTATATAAGCTAAAGAAGAAAGGTTTCTCTGATAAGGCAATAGCTGATATGCTTAAGGTTTCACCAGAAGATATAAATCAATTAAGAGATATATGGAATATTAAACCAACATATAAGATGGTTGATACTTGTGCAGGTGAATTTGAAGCATTATCACCTTACTATTACTCAACATATGAAGAATATGATGAAGTAGTTGTGTCTGATAAGAAGAAAGTTATGGTAATTGGTTCAGGACCAATAAGAATCGGTCAAGGTATTGAATTTGACTATGCATCAGTACACTGTGTATTAGCATTAAAGAAATTAGGAATAGAAACAATCATAGTTAATAATAATCCTGAAACAGTTAGTACAGATTTCAATATATCTGATAAGTTATACTTTGAACCATTAACTGAAGAAGATGTTTTAAACATAGTTGAAAAAGAAAACCCAGATGGAGTAATTCTTCAATTCGGTGGTCAAACAGCAATTAAGCTTGCAAACTTCTTAAAGGAAAAAAATATTCCAACTTTAGGAACAACAGCAGAACAAATTGATATGGCTGAAGATAGAGAAAAATTCGATGCATTATTAGAAAAGCTTGGAATTTCAAGACCAAAGGGTAAAGGAATATGGTCTGTTGAAGAAGGATTAGAAGAAGCTAGAAGACTAAAATTCCCAGTACTTGTTAGACCTTCATATGTAATTGGTGGTCAAGGTATGGAAATTACTCATGATGAAGAAGAATTAACATTCTATTTAGAAAATGCATTTGCAAAGGATAAAAAGAACCCAATATTAATAGATAAATATTTAATGGGAAGAGAAATAGAAGTAGATGCTATTGCTGATGGAGAGAATGTATTAATACCAGGAATAATGGAACACTTAGAAAGAGCCGGAGTTCACTCTGGAGATAGTGTTACAATGTATCCTTCTCAAAATATATCTGATGAAATAAAAGCTAAAATATTAGATTATACTAAGAAACTTGCTTTAGAGATTGGAATTAAGGGTATGATAAATATCCAATTCATAGAATTTGAAGGAAATCTTTATGTTATAGAGGTTAATCCTAGAGCATCAAGAACTGTACCATACATCAGTAAGGTAAGTGGAGTTCCAATAGTTGATATTGCAACAAGAGTAATGCTTGGAGAAAAGCTAGTTAATTTAGGATATGGAGTAGATGTATATAAAGAACCAGAACTAGTAGCAGTTAAGGTTCCAGTATTTTCAACTCAAAAGCTTCCAAACGTTGAAGTATCTCTTGGACCTGAAATGAGATCTACAGGAGAAGTTTTAGGTGTAGGTAAAGATATATATGAAGCATTATATAAAGGATTTGTTGCAGCAGGAATGTACCCTGGTAAGGGAGATATTTTAGCAACAATAAATAAGCATAATAAACAAGAATTCTTACCAATGGCAGTTAAGCTTTCAAAATTAGGATATAAGTTCTTAGCAACAACAGGAACTTGTGATTTGTTAGCATCAGCAGGAGTTGAAGCTAAGAGAGTAAGAAAGTTAAATGAAGAACATCCAAATATATTAGATGTAATAAAGAATAATGAAGTTGAATTAGTTGTTAATACACCAACTAAGGCTAATGATTCTAAGCGTGATGGATTCTTAATAAGAAGAACTGCAGTAGAAAGAAATATAGGTGTTATAACTGCACTTGATACTTTTAATGCTATAGTAGAAGTTAAGGATAGAGGAATTGAAAATAGAGATTTAGATGTTTATAATTTAGCTAAATAGTTTATAGAGTCCCAAGAAAATTTAAGTTTTCTTGGGACTTTTTATTAAAAGTAAGAAATAACATTGACACACGAACGAATGTTCTGTATAATCATAGACATAGAGAACGTATGTTTGTCAAGGAGATGTTATTCATGGAAGAGAATATTTTAATAAAATTAAATTTTAAGGATTTAAAAGAATTTATGAGCTTAATTGAAAATAATAAGGCTATGTCGGTATCAAAGAATATGAGTAATAAAAATTTACTTTGTGCTGGTAAGTGTGATAAAGATGGTTGGACTGTCATTTTAAAGGCAAAGGATTATAGACAAGTGCAAGGCATATTAAATAATGGAATTTTAAGTACATATAAATCATCAATCAGATGTTAGTATAATTAATTAGTACTCCTTTATAGAATATTTATAAAAAATATGGATTTATTTTGGTTAAAGTTATAAAATAAAGAGGTATTTAAGAAATATGGAGGAATTGGATTTGGATAAGAAATATATGCCAATAGGCTTTTTTGATTCTGGAGTTGGCGGGCTTAGCGTTTTACATGAAGCAATAAAACTTATGCCAAATGAAAATTATATATATTTTGGTGATTCTAAAAATGCTCCATATGGGGTTAAAACTCTTGAAGAGGTAAGAAGTCTTACATACGAAGCAGTTGAATTTTTGATAAAAAAAGGTGCTAAAGCTATAGTTATAGCTTGTAATACAGCAACTAGTGCAGCAGTTAGAATTCTTAGAGAAAAGTATGAAGATATACCTATAGTTGGAATAGAGCCAGCAGTTAAACCAGCAGTGGAGTTAAATACGAATAAAGCTATAGTAATAATGGCAACAGCTATGACATTACAAGAACAAAAGTTTAATATATTACTTAATAAATATAGAGGGAATGCGGATATTAGATTAATGCCTTGTTCAGGGCTTGCAGAGCTTGTAGAAACAGGAGATTTAGAAAGTAATAATATAAAAGAATATATAAAAAATAAGTTTAGAGAATATAATAAAGATGATATTGGAGTAATAGTACTTGGCTGTACACATTATCCTTTTGTCAAAGAAACAATAAGAGAAGTTGTTGGAAATGATATTTTTATAATTGATGGTGGAGCTGGTACATGTAGAGAATTAAAAAGAAGATTAATACTTTCAAATATTTTAAGTGATTCAACTCAAAAAGGAAATATAGAGATATTTAATTCACTTCATAATAATAGTATTATGGAGATATGTAATAAATTATTAATGAAAGAATGAAAGGTGGAAGGACAATTATGAAAAATCCTATAGTAACAATAACAATGAAAGATGGCAAAGTCATGAAGGCAGAATTATATCCTGAAATTGCTCCAAATACAGTAAATAATTTTATTGATTTAATAAATAAAGGGTTCTATGAAGATATTATATTCCATAGAGTAATACCTGGATTTATGATTCAAGGAGGATGTCCAGATGGTAATGGTTGTGGAGGACCAGGATATTCTATCAAAGGTGAATTTTCAGCTAACGGATTTGAAAATAATCTAAAACATAGTAAAGGTGTTTTATCAATGGCAAGAACAATGGACCCAGATTCAGCTGGAAGCCAATTCTTTATTATGGTAGAGGATGCTCCTCATCTAGATGGTCAATATGCATCATTTGGTAAGTTAATTCAAGGTATGGAGGTAGCAGATGAAATCGTAAATGTAAAGACTGATTATAGTGATAGACCTTATGAGGACCAAGTTATAGCCAAAATGGAAGTTGAAACATTTGGAGAAAAATATGATGAACCTGAAATAATTGAATTTTAGGTAGAGGTTGGATATGTTAAATAATAATAAGTGTATATTAGTATATAATATTTCTGAAGAAGAGTATAAGGCATTAGGTATTTTTAATACAAGGATAATAGTTGTTACTAAAGAAATGTTAAAAATGAAAGTTAGTGATGCAATTTTAGGTCTTAATATACCAATTTATAATAATTTAGATATAGAAGAAAAGGTCATATTATTTAACAATTATGCAGATGAAGAGTTGCAGGTTACTATTAAGCTTTTAAGAACTTTTATTACAGGAGGTATATTAGCAGTAGTGACTCCAACTTCTAGCAAATGGACTTTTGAATATCTAATAAAGCATTTGATAGCAGAAAGAAAGTTTGTAAGTGGAAAATAAAAAGGGAGACGTAAAGAATGAGCAGAGTAGGTGAAACGCTAAAGGCAGCTAGATTACAGTCTGGAATGACTCAAAAAGCATTAGCTAAAAAATTAGGTGTAGCTGAAAAATATATTAATGAAGTTGAAATGGGTAGAAAGGTTGTTCAAGAAAACTTTATTGATAAGGTAGCAAAAGTTTTAAAGATTGATTTAAATGATATAAGTATGGTTGTTACGGATGAAGCAATAAAGCAAGAAGAAAAAGTGCTACAAAGTATAAAAAAAGAAAATAAAGAAAACAAGGTTAATCCTAAAACACTGGGAGAAACCTCTGAAGTTTGGACAGATGCTTTTTCATCAGTATTAAAGAAAATAAATATCTATGATTATAAATTAAAAACTACATTTGGAAGCAAGGAGCTTCCTAACTATTCAAACAAAGTAGAAGGGCATCCTGCAGATAAAGTCTTATATTTAAAGATAGCAGATAATTCTATGAGTGGATTTAGAATGATGAAGGATGATATTGCTTTTGCTCATCAAGTAAAAGAAGTTAGTAATAATGGGTTCTTTTTAATTGAGTTTGATGGAGAAAGATATATAAGACAAATAAAGATGATTGGAAATTCTAGAGTACTTTTAGTAAGCAATGATGGAAATGTTAATACAAAAACTGTTGAGTTAAATAATATTAAGGTTATTGCTAAGTTAGATAGAATAGAAATCACATTGTAAGTAAGAAAGTTACTATTTGCTTTAAGTGGCAGATAGTAACTTTTTTTCATACTTTATATTAATAATTATAAGGAATGATTTATTATAGAAGAGTTTATTAAAGGGATTCCCAAAGAGATTTTTTCTAAAATAGGAATAAGCTTTATGAGTAATCAAGAAGAGGGAGAAAAATTAGAAATCATAGTTCTATCACAAGAAAAGGAGGATGGATTAGAAGCATACATCAATAGTTTAGGAGGAAGCCTAGAGGATTTAGGGTATGGATATAAGATAATAACTATTGATATTACACAAATACTTAAAGTAATAAGCTATCCATCAATCCAATATGCAGAATTTCCTAAAAGCTTGTTTCTTTCTGATGTTAGTAGTAATAAGGCTATATGTGTTGATAGGGTGCAAACAGAATTTGGACTTAAGGGTAAGGGCATAGTTATTGGATTTATTGATTCTGGGATAGACTTTACCCATCCAGCATTTCAAGATGAGCAGGGAAATACTAGGATTGAATATATTCTTGATTTAAGCTTAGGTAAGAGTATAGTCTATAATAAGCAAGAAATAAATGAAGCTTTAAAGCAAGCAGAGCCATATAAGTTTGTTCCTGTATATGATGTAATGGGCCATGGAACACATGTTGTTGGTATTGCTTGTGCTGGAGGGAATATAAATAAGAAGTATTATGGTGTGGCTCCAGAAAGTTCTATTATGATGGTTAAGGCTAATAGAGGAAATTTCACATTAAGTACAGCATTAATGAGAGGAATAAAGTTTTTAGTTGATAAGAGCAAGGAGCTTAATATGCCTCTTGTTATAAACATTAGTATGAGTACTAATGATGGTGCACATAATGGAAGTAGCTTGCTTGAGAAGTATATTAGCCTTGTGGCTCAACTTAATAGAGTAACCGTTGTTATAGCTGCTGGAAATGAGGGGGCTGCTTTACATCATGCTGGTGGAAAGCTTGAAAAAGAAAATTACATTGACTTTAATGTGGAGGAAGACGAAACAGGAGTGGTATTAAATTTATATAAATCTATTTTACCTAAAATATCATTAGAATTAATAGCTCCAACAGGTGCTTCTAGTGGAATATTTAAAGTTGAAGAGGGATATATAGAAGGGGTTATTTCTAGGAATAAGTTTAGAGTTTATGATACAGGTCCGAAGCCTTTTGATGCTATTGGAGAGGTTGGTATATCGTTAATTAGTGAGGGAAATTATATATTGTCTGGAAGATGGAGAATAATTATTAGAGTATTAAATGATTATGAGGGTGAATTTGATATTTGGCTTCCAATATCAGAAGGGTTAAATAAGAAGACTAAATTCTTAAATCCGTCCATTTATAATACACTTGGAATACCAGCAACAGCAGAAAATATTATTTCTGTAGGTAGCTATAATTATATAACAAAAGCAATTTCACCATTTAGTGGAAGAGGCCCTAAATATCAGAATAAGGATTCATATAGACCATCCTTTGTTGCACCAGGGGAAGGAATTATGTCTACAGCTACCAATAAGTCATATGATACTAAGACTGGGACATCTATGGCAACACCACACGTAGCGGGGATATCTGCACTTTTTATGGAATGGGGAATAAATCAAGGAAATAATTTATATCTTTATGGAGAAAGATTGAAGTATTACTTAATTGAAGGGATAAAGAAGGGAAGGGCAGATGTAAGTTATCCTGACCCTAGCTGGGGATATGGGGAAGTATGTGCATATGATAGTTTGATTAATTTAATAGATATATTGAATTTAATTATAGGTCAAAAACCTGAATATAGAATAGATGAATGGTATACTACATTAACAGAATATTATGAAGCATATAAGGATTCAGATGAAAAAATAAGCATATTAGTAGAATACAATAATGCACAGGAATTTTTAAGTTTAAATTCTTTAGAAAATAATATTTCTACAACAATTATGGGGGACCAATTTGGTGTGGCTTATCTTAGGATGAAGGATTTATATATATTAAAAAATTATATAAAAAAAATTGTACTTGATGATAATCCTCAAATTTTCACACTAAATAATATTACACCAATTGAAGCGAGTGATGTATTACCATTTCATAATAGTCCATATTTAAATTTAACAGGAAAGGGAACGATTATTGCAGTTATTGATACTGGAATTGATTATTTAAATGAAGAATTTCAAAGAGAAAATGATACTACTAGGATATTAAAAATATGGGATCAGACTATTGATTCTGGTCAAGATATTAATGGAATAAGGATGGGGAGTGAATATGATTCTGAAAAGATTAATGAGGCAATTGCAGCTAGTAAGAGGGGAGAAAATCCTTATGATATAGTACCATCAAGGGATGAAAATGGACATGGGACTATGGTAGCTGGAATTGCAGGAGCAAGGGGAAGAAATCCAGATTTAGAAGGTGTTGCACCAGATGCTATGTTTATTATTGTAAAGTTAAGACAGGCAGATTCAGGAGTGCTTTCAGTATCAGGAATAAGCAATCCAAAGGTGAATACCTATGGAGTAGTAGACTTGCTTTTGGCAATTAAATATATAGCTAACATGTCTGCAAAGCTAAATAAGCCTGTTTCAGTATTATTTCCACTTGGAACTAATATGGGAGCACATGATGGAACTGATGTTATTTCTAAGATAATAGAATTTTATTTAACTAGAAAGTTTGGAAGAGCTTGTGTTGTAGGAACTGGTAATGAAGGAGATAGTGATACACATGTTGAAGGGGTAATCGCTAACCAAGAAGAGGAACAAACAATTGAGATACAGGTAGATAAGAGGCAGAAAACACTTAATTTTGAAATATGGGTAGGTAAACCAGATATTTTTGAAATATCAATAGTATCTCCTTCAGGAGAAGTTGTTGATAGAATTTTTTCTAAATCACAAAAAACAACTAATATAAAATTTGTTTATGAAGAAACAGAAATGGAGGTTAAATATTTTGTTTATAATTACAGCAATGGAGATGAACTGATATTAGTTAAGGCTAGAAATTTAAAAGAGGGAATTTGGAAGTTTAAGCTTTATGGAAAGCTTGTGGTTAATGGTCAATATTATGCATGGCTTCCTCAAAGAGCCCTATTAGAAGAGAATACAAAATTTTTAAATCCTAGTCACTTTACTACACTGATAATACCTTCGACCGCCAAGGATGTTATATCAGTTGCATATTATAATCAAAATAATGATACAGTTGTTTCGACATCAGGAAGGGGGTATACACTAGATAATAGAGTAAAACCAGATATTGCAGCTGGTGGAGTGGATGCAATGGTTGTTGGAAAGGATGGACAAATAGAAAGTGCTTCCGGTTCATCAGTAGCTACAGCTATAGTTACAGGTATTGTTTCATTAATTTTGGAGTGGAGTATAGTGCTTGGTAATGAAAAGGATATATCTATGTCTAATCTTATTTCTTATATAATAAGGGGTGCAAAAAAAAGACCAGGTGATGATTATCCTAATAGGCAATGGGGATATGGAATGGTAAATATGGAAGGTATTTTTGACGCTATTAGGGGCGAATATAGAATAGGAAATTTATTTATTAGATACGCACCAAAAAGGTAATAAATGCATAATATATAGGAGTAATTTTTAGGAGTTAATAATGGCTGATATAGGAAAATTAAAGGTTCAATGTTTTAAAGAAGATAGCTTTGTTCCTATAGATAATTGTAAGATAACAGTTACATCAGTCTTGGAGAATAATAATATAAATATTGATTTAGTTACAGATTCATCAGGGCTAACGAATGTTATCGAATTAGCAGCACCACCTATTGAGTATTCCGAAAATCCTGCAGATAATATTCCATATAGTCTTTATGATTTGGAAATAAAAAGAGAGGGCTTTGAAGATGTTTTTATAAGAGGAGTACAAGTATTTCCAGAAGAAACAGCATTACAAAATGTTAGACTTATTGAAAGTAATAATAGAGTAAATGATAATGAAGTGATTATAATTAAGCCTAATACTTTAAATGGGAATTATCCTAATAAGATTCCGGAGAATCCTAACAAACCTCTACCAGCTCCATCAAGTGGAGTTGTGTTACCATTGCCTGTAATTCCAGAATTTATAACAGTACATCAGGGAAGTCCTAATGATGCATCTGCCCCTAATTATGTAGTGGGGTATAGAGAATATTTAAAAAATGTAGCTTCTTGTGAAATATATTCTACATGGCCAGAAACTACTATAAGAGCAAATCTTTATTGTATAATTTCTTTTACATTGAACAGAATATATACAGAGTGGTATAGAGGTAAGGGTAAAGATTTCGATATTACTAGTTCTACTGCTTATGACCATGCTTTTAATTATGGCAGAAATATTTACGATAATATAAGTAGTATAGTTGATGATATATTTTCAACATACGTAAAGAGATATGGTAAAAAACAACCATTACTTACTCAATATTGTGATGGCAAAAATGTATCCTGTCCTCAATGGTTAAGTCAGTGGGGAAGTAAGTATTTAGGTGACCAAGGAAAGACGCCATATGAAATATTAACTTTCTATTATGGAAATGATATTGAGCTTGAAACAGCAGATATTATAGTTGGAAGTCCTAGTTCATATCCAGGATATGACTTAACAGTGGGTTCTTTTGGTGAGCCAGTAAAGGTTACACAAGAATTTTTAAATAGAATATCACAAAATTATCCTTTAATTCCAAAACTAATTGTTGATGGTGTATTTGGAGAAGATACACAAGAAGCAGTAAAGGTATTTCAGGCAATATTTAGTCTTCCAGAGACAGGGATAGTCGATTATGCAACATGGTATCAAATATCTAATATATATGTTGGAGTTACTAAAATAGCAGAACTTAACTAGAATAAATTAATGCCCCCAAAGGTTAGAGTTAAATGCTAACGCTTGGGGGGATTTTCTATATGTACTCCTTGAAGATTAAAGTCAGGAGTATATTTAGTTGTAGCACTGTCTGCATCTTGAATGAAACCATTGACTACACCAATATAAGTAGCGTAATTTATTAAAGCATCATAATGTTTAGGGTTTAATTTTTTATTTATTTCAGGATATTTTATAGCATTATACATAGGAACATATTGACTCATAATGCTTATATATACATCATCTTCAAATAAATTATATATAGTATCTATTATTTTTTTTGAGTCAAATAGAAGACCAGGAAGCATTAAGTGTCTAATGATAACTCCTTTTTGTATTAAACCCTTATCATTAAATTTTGGTTTACCAGTCTGTCTTACCATTTCTTTTAATATAGGAATTTCATTTTCAAGATAATTATCTACATTTGAATATTTTTTAGCATATTTATTATTAAAATATTTAAAGTCGGGAAGGTATACATCAATATATCCATCTAAAAGTTTTATTGTTTCTAAGCTATCATACCCGTTGGTATTATATAAAATAGGTATAGCTAAACCTGCATTTTTTGAAAGTTTAAGTGCTTCTATTATTTGAGGTACATAGTGCGTAGGAGTAACTAAGTTGATATTATTTGCTCCTTGCTTTTGAAGTTCAAGAAAGATTTCACTTAACCTTTCAATTGAAATATAGTCCCCAGTATTTTCTTGACTAATGTTATAATTTTGACAAAAAACACATTTTAAATTGCAGTTAGAAAAGAATACTGCTCCTGAACCATTATCCTGGGATATAGGAGGTTCTTCAAAAAAGTGAAGTCCAGCTCTAGCAATTTTTATTTTATCTGTAGCTCTGCAAAATCCAATCTCTCCATTTAATCTGTTAACAGAACAATGTCTATTGCATAAATTACAGTCTTTAAGCAAAGTTAAAAAATCCATATATAAACACCTCATAAGAATTATAAGGCTTATTTTAAATTTATTCTATATTTTGTTTTTATGTTTAATATAAAAAATAATACATTGCACTATAAAAATAAGGCTTAGAAGTCCAAAGAAGGGATATAGAGTTGATATTAAATTAGTAAATCCAATCTGTGATATTGGAAGAGCAAATGCAAGGACTATAAATATTCCTTTTTTAAAATCTATACTAAAGCTTTGTTTAAGCGTCTTGCTTATGGAATAGACATCAGAAACTTCAGTTGAGAACATTTCTAATAGAATTATTACTAGAATTACTCCTTGAATTAAAGAGCCAAAACGAGTTGATACAAATAATAAAGGAATTTCATAATCATATATATATGGGGTATTTATCAATAACAGGTAATTAATGATAAAACATATTATAGTTAAAAATATAGAGCCAAAAGTTATACCTAAAATCATAGTTTTTAAATTATTCATTTTAGTGCTTAGTGGTACAATGACGCCAGATGAGCAAAGTGTATTATATCCAGCATAAAGTATGGTTGATATAATTAAGCTATTATTACTTTTGGGAAGAGAGATATTTTTTAGAGTAAAGGAATCACTAAAAAAAATAGCATAAAGAATTAATAATGTTAAAATAACAAAAAACAGTATAGGTACGATAAAGGAGTTAACTTCTATCAATCCATCTGTTTCACGAAGTAAGAAAATTATTGCTAGTATAAGCATAAATAATGTACCAAATATTTTTGGAATATGGAAAAATTGATTTATTAGAGCACCACTGCCAGCTAAAATAATAGAGGCACTAGATATTAAATATAATGTTGTTATTATGCCAGTTATTTTTCCTAGGATGTTTGGACTTATGACATTAATGACCTCACTATAGGAATTTAGCTTGTACATAATACTTATTTTTGAAATAATGCTACTAATTATTATGTAAAAAATACCACAAAATATTATACCTAAGAAGCTTTTTATTCCATAAGAGGTGAAGAAGGTTGTTATTTCTTTTCCAGAAGCTAAGCCTGCTCCGACAATGGTTCCAATAAATACTACTGCAATTTGAAAGACTTTATTTTTTTCTGATTTCAAATTATTCCTCTTTTATAATTTGTATTTAATAATATATATAATATTATTAGCTAAAATATGATATATTAAGAATAAAAATATGTTTTGAAAGGTAAAATTAAAATGTGCAAGGAATGGAATGGAAAAAGATATCATAGTTTAAACTATTTTTTGAGAAACAAGTTTGGTGAAAAGGTATTTAAGATATCCTTAGATGGTGGATTTTCATGTCCTAATAGAGATGGAACTATAAGTAGTGGTGGATGTATTTTTTGTAGTGAAAAAGGTTCAGGAGATTTTGCTGGAGTAAGAGAACACTCTATTAAAAATCAGTTTTTGGAAATTAAAGAAATGATGTCTAAGAAGTGGAAAAATGGAAAGTATATAGCTTATTTTCAGGCATACACTAATACATATGCACCAGTTGAAGAACTTAGAATGAAGTATTATGAGGCGATAGAGCAAGAGGATGTCGTGGCACTTGCAATAGCTACAAGACCTGATTGTCTTCAAGATGAGGTTTTAGATTTATTAGAGGAATTAAATAAAAAGGTTTATGTATGGATTGAATTAGGACTTCAGACAGTCAATGATGAAACTGCTAAAAGGATTAATAGAGGATATAAATTAGAAGTATTTGAAGAGGCTATAAATAATCTTAAAAAGAGGAATATTGATTTTGTAGTACATTCTATTTTGGGGCTTCCAGGAGAAACTCATGAAGATATATTAAAAACCATAGATTATATTGCTCATACTGGTGCAAGAGGGATTAAGTTTCATCTACTTCATTTAATGAAGGAAACTCCACTTGTAAAGTTATATGAGAATGGTGAATTGAAATTTCTTGAAAAGGCTGAATACATAGATTTAATATGTAAGGGTATATGTGCTTTACCAGAGGATATGGTGGTACATAGATTAACAGGGGATGCACCAAGGAATCTTTTGATAGGACCTATGTGGAGTTTAAAAAAATGGGAGGTATTAAATGCCATAGATGAACAAATGAAACAAAAAAATTACTATCAAGGAAAGGATTTCAAGATAAAATTTTAATAAATGGTATTGAAAATATCTTAAAAATTGATAGAATTAATTTTGTTAAATAAATTTTGGATGGGGGCAGTACAGAATGAGTACAGTAGTTACAAAGTTTGGGGGAAGTTCACTTGCAGATGCTTCTCAATTTAAGAAGGTTAAAAATATTATTATGGCAGACGCAAATAGAAAATTTGTAGTACCATCTGCACCAGGTAAAAGACATAAGAAGGATACTAAGGTTACTGATTTATTATATCTTTGTCATGCACATGCTGAAGCAGGAATTTCATTAGATGATGTATTTAAGTATGTTGAAGACAGATATGTATCAATAGCAGAAGAATTAGAATTAAAGGTTGATATTAAGAAATATTTACAAATTGTAAAAACTGACTTAGAAAATGGAGCTTCTAAGGATTATGCGGCTAGTAGAGGAGAATATTTAAATGGATTACTTCTTGCTGATTATTTAGGATATGAATTTGTTGATGCTAAAGAAGTAATGGTATTTACTGAAGATGGCTCTTTAAATAGCGAAAAAACTTATGAGGCATTAAAGAATAGATTAGCTAATGTTGAAAGAGCAGTAGTTCCAGGTTTCTATGGAGCAAATGAATCGGGGGAAATAGTTACTTTCTCAAGAGGTGGTTCAGACGTTACAGGTGCTTTAGTTGCAGCTAGCTTAAATGCAGATTTATATGAAAACTGGACTGATGTTTCAGGATTCTTAATGGCAGACCCTAGAATAGTAGAAAATCCAAAAGCTATAAGCCATATTACATATAGAGAATTAAGAGAGCTTGCTTATATGGGAGCTTCAGTTTTGCATGAAGATGCTATTTTCCCAGTTAGAGAAGCGGGTATTCCAATAAACATAAAGAATACTAATAAGCCAGAAGATATGGGTACTTTTATTGTTAAAGATACTCAAGATGATACAAAGACAATAACAGGTATAGCTGGTAAGAAAGACTTTACAGTTATTTCACTTGAAAAAGCTATGATGAATTCAGAATTAGGTTTCTGTAGAAAGATGCTTGGAGTTTTAGAAATGAACGGTGTTTCATTTGAATGTATGCCTTCAGGAATAGATACAGTTTGTGTTGTAATTTCAGATTCTGAATTAAAGAATAAGAAAGATAGATTAGTTGAAGAAATAAAGAGAAGCTGTAATCCAGATTCAATATATGTTTATCCTAACATGGCATTAATTGCTACTGTTGGTAAGGGAATGGCTAAGAAGAAAGGTGTAGCTGCTCAAATAACAAGTGCTCTTGCTAAGGCTGATGTAAATATAAGAATGATTGACCAAGGTTCTTCAGAAATGAATGTTTTAGTTGGTGTTGAAAATGATAATTTTGAGACCGCAATAAGAGCAATATATAATCAATTTGATAAGTAATTATAATTAGAAGGAGCTGTGAAAAATAAGAAATTATTTTTCACAGCTCCCTTTTTCTAGTTAGGGGATATTTTTACTCTTTTAAAATCATTCTTTATAGTCATTTTTAGCAATATATAAATATTGACTTGAACCTGAACCAGAATTTATAATCTTATATCCATTTAAATTAGAATGAAAACAATTTTTATAATTTTTATTGTTAGATGAAGTGATTTTACGTGATGAGCTTGGAGAATTGCTATAAATACCAATACTAGAATCACTTGTAAGTGGTCTGTTTTGATCTATATGAATAATATTTTTTGACCAGAAACCTACTTCAAGTAAACAGTCGCCAATTTTTACCTTACCTCCAACTGTCACATCAGCAGCAGCTGTTCCATATATTTGTGCATAAATATCTTTTCCTTTATCAGATGGAGCAGTATTGTTTACAATTTCAGAATTATAAAAATATCCTGCATCTCTTTTAACCAAAATTTTTAAATTATATAAACTTACTCCACCACCATAACCTTGTGCCTTATTATTTGTAATTTTACAATTTTCAACAGTAACTGATGCCCATTCACAAACCTTTATACCACCTCCATCTTCAGTAGTATTTCCTCCTGTAATTAAACCATTATTTGTACCAGATGAGTCTATTATTTTTAATGGAGTACGTTCAACAATAATTACAGAACCATCTTTTATAGATTTTGTAAGATTTCTATCTATTTTATGTCCATTTAAATCAAGAGTTATCTGATCTATGTCTAATCCGATGTTTGCTCTATCACAGTCTGTCCATATTGCACCATTTTTAAAGCCTATACCATCACCAAAACTTGTTGTACCATCAGCTTTTTTAGTTGCAATCCAGTCAGCATTAAGTTTAATCTTTACTTTTTTACCATTCTTACACCATTTAATTGCTGTGCTCCATGCATTTGATATATTATCAAAATATATTGTTTCTCCTTCCTTAGTATCTGAAAGCTCTGCCGAATAATCTGATGTGCTTGTTGCTTTATCTAAAAAATAACATAACTTATCATTATTGTAGTAAGTACGGCCGCCTCCCAAGTAGCCACCAGTATAAGAATAATACTTATAATCTTCTATTTTATTAGTTGCTTTATCAAGGTCATATAATGGTATCTTGTAAATAGCATAGTTTCTTGCTTCTACCTTTGTAGTACCTGCAATTAAGTATCTTGCTTCACTAGGAATATTAAAACCTTTTGATTCTAAAAAAGTACGTAATGTATATTTTTCAGTATCAGTATATTCATTTGCTATCATATAATTTATATTTTTAAAATAATTATCAAAATTTTTATATGCAAGATAAGGTCCTTTCTCAATATAATCAAGTATATCAGGTTGAACTAAATTGCCTATTGAATAGAATCTGTTATTTTTAACTTTTGCTTTTCCGATTGCAGTAAGAGTAATATAATTATCTTTATCATAATAATATCTATTTTCAGCCTGTTCTTCATTTTTAACAATTTTATTATATGCTTCAAGTGTTTCTTGACAATTATTAGTAGTCATTTTTAATTTTTCTTCAATACTACTTGTTTTTAATACTTCTTTTTGTGAAACAGCTAAATCATAACTTTTACCTAATGCGCCCATATTCAATGACACAGCTGTTAAGTAAACTTTAAGAATTGATTCTTGGTAAGAACAGCTTTTTTTGAATGCATCTGATGTAAATTTTAATTCCTTATTTTGTGCTTCAAAATAATTTGTAAAAGGATCCTTATCTCTACCAATTTCTTTTCCTGTAATGTTATTTTCAATTTTTGAAAGAAGTTCTATAAATGCCTTATCAGTTACACATGAATTAAAATTTTCCTTATTATTTTCAAATTCTTTTAATTCTTTTAATTCTTGTTCTGTTTTTTCAGCTTTGCTATTTATTTCATTAATGTAATCTTGATTTTTTACAATAAACTTTTGAATTTCAATAGCTTCATTACATTTAACATTTAAGCTATTTACAGCATCCTCAAAAGATTTATTTTCTGAAAGTTGTTGT
>JALENK010000104.1 GCA_022767515.1 Clostridium sp. | reverse complement strand
GTCTATATAATCCGAACCTATTGCGTAAACATTGTCTTCTACACAGTCCTTGTGAACAAAATACATATATACGCAAGCACTGTCGTATTCCTCTTCCTTAAAGCTCAAAACAAGAGTTTTGTTGTCTTTCTGCTCTAAAGTAAAGTCATCAATGAATTTCTCTTTGCTTACAACCTCTGTATCATATGCTTCGTCCGTTGAAGATGAAGAGTCACTTTCTTCGGTCGAATAAGACAATAAATCTTCTTCAGATAAAGGCAAAGCGGTGATACACACTTTATCCTTGCTTATGTCGGACTTTAGTTCTGATTTTTCGCTTGTCAGCGTAACGGTTCTTGTTCCGTCCTTCAATTCCGTTTCTGAATCAAGGAATATTGCTTTCTCGTAGTCTTCAAGCGTCAATCCCCATAGTTCATCAATGTTTGATGGCTTGGTTGAACAAGATGTAATATTAAGAGAGATTAGTGTTAGTAATATAACAGCAATAATACTTTTGAATTTTTTCATAATAAACACCTCCTAAAATATTTTTTATTTGTTTATTTATAAATATTATTGCATAAAAAATAACAAAAAGGAATAAATCTTATATATTATCTAAATATTTTTTGAGAAAAGCATTATATTTATCATCTTTAGATATTTGAAGATATTTATTTAAAGCTTCAGAATCGTTTTGTGGAAAGCAAAAATTAATACCACAAGTATTTTTTCTATTTTCTGAATGTACAGATTTTACAATATCTGTAAAATTATAATCAATTCCAATATAGTCAGCAATATTGCCTAAATCGTAGAGATATGAACTGACTGAACCAAAACCTTCAGATGACTGCACTGCCTCTGACATCAGCAAAGGGTTGTTGTTTTTTTCTGTTTTTGAAATACATTGCAATAATAAATTTTTTACTCTGTCAATCATCTTTAGATTAATTGCTGAAAGAGTATAATAGTCATTATTTTTATGATAGCTTTGATAGCTGTCAAGAATAATGTCGTAAAGCCTATCGCTTCCAAGTGCCTCAGACAAAGCTTTATAATCCCAGCCACCTGTAGGTTCAAGGTCTTCAGATGCTATCATATAATCACTGTATTTTGAAGCAACTAATGCCGTTTCATAATTTGCCATAAGACAGGCATCAAAGCCAATGAAATCAAAGCTATATTGAAATTTGCTTTTGGAAAGTGCATCGTCAAACTCTTGAATCGTAAGCCAGTTGTTTTGGTAAAGCTCGTCTTTGCATATACCATTTAGAACACCACCGCCGTGGTCCCATAAAATTAATGCTGTTCTTTTTGCAGGAAAATTTTCAGTGCCCCAATCAATAAAATCTTTTAGTGTTTGAGAATCTCCCATATTTGAAAGCTTAATATCTTCTAGCAGTTTCAGTTTATTGTTTTCAACAGTATATCTTTGTAGTTTATCAGCAGAAATAGAGTGTTTTTTCCATCTTTGTGAACCGCCTGTTTCAATCAAAACATTTACTTTATCAGGAATATCTGCACTTAAAAGTTCAGAAATATCATCAGATGCAGAACCGTTTCTACTTTCAAGAGAACTGCCACACATATAAATCATCAAGGTGAAATCATCATCATAATTTAAAACCTCTGATGGCCTAGAGATTTCTGAAGAAGAAATTCTATTAGTGGACACTTCAGAATTATCTTTATCAGCAGAACAACATGATAAAATGGTACAGCATAGAACAGTAATTAAACATATTAAGTTTTTGATTTTAAGTTTATACATCATATAATTTCCCACACATTACAATTTATTAGTTTTTTTAGAATATTTTTAGTTTATAATTTATAATACAAAATGAAGTATAACAAAATCAAGTTTCTTTATGCTTTTAGTATATATTAATTACTTTTATCTATAAATATTATTTAAATATAACTTTTATTTAATTATTATATTTTTTATTTTAATTTTAGTTTAAAAATAGCTGTACACCATTCTTCATTTTGATATTTTTCTTCAAGGGAAAAATCATTTTGTTCAATAAAAGTCTTTATTTTGTTAAAACTCCATTCTACAAGTCCAGACACAAGTATTTTTCCATTTGGTTTTAAATGCGCCTTTATAAAGTCCATAAACATTATAGTCTCATCACCACCAATATTTATATATATCCAATCAAATTTTTCATCAATCTTAACTTCGTTAGAAATGGCATCACCAATTAATACTTCTATATTATTAAGGTTATTTAATGAAGCGTTCAGCATTACTTCATCTGTAACATCTCTTATGTCAAGAGCTACCACTTTTTCTGCATTTTTTATGGCAGTAGCAATTGAAAGTATTCCAGAGCCTGTTCCAATATCTAGGACGGTTTTATTCTTAAAATCCATAGATAAAATAATTCTAAGTAGGTCTTGAGTAGTATTATGAAGTCCTGTTCCAAATGCTCCTTGAGATATAAAATTAATTTTATTTTTACCTTCAGCATTAAAGGAAGGGTCTGCAAGTACCCAAGAATCATTAATATGTATTGGCTCCATTACAAATGTAGAATAATCATCTAAATTTTCTTCATATATATTTGAACATTTTAAATTTAGAATATTGTCAATTTTTTGAGTAAAATCTTTTAATTCATTTTCCTCACCGTTAAAAGTGATTTTTAATGTTGTATTATCCTCTTCTTTTTCAATATACCCATAGCCATTATCATCAGTTGTTATTTCAAGTGGACTTTCATAGAAAAAATCAAATATATCATTAATTTCCAAGGCTTCAATTGCTTTTTCTATATCTTTTAGTAATAGGTTATAACATAAAATATACATAAAAGTACCTCCAATAATATTAAAAAATCAATTATTATGGTATTATATAATTATGAGATTGTCAAAGATGGGGGAAATCAAAATGAAGAAATTAGTGGTTTTAGATGGAGAAACTTTAGGAAGAGAAATAAATATTGATTTGTTAAAGGAATTTGGTGAAGTTGTATATTATGATTTGACAAATGAAGAAGATGTAAAGGATAGGATAAAGGATGCCAATATTGTAATAACTAATAAAGTAGTATTAAATGAAGATAATCTATGTGAAGCAAAGAACCTAGAGATTATATGTGAATCTGCTACAGGTTACAATAATATAGATGTTGAATATGCTAAAAAAAATAATATAGCAGTAACAAATGTTGCAAAATATTCAACACAGGCTGTAATTCAGCTTACTTTTGCTATGGCATTAAATTTATATAATAAAATAGGATATTTTGATAATTATGTAAAAAGTGGAGCATACTCTCTTTCAGGAAAATTTACTAATGTAGAAAAAGGGTTTGAGGAGATATGTGGTAAAATATGGGGAATAATAGGGCTTGGCAATATAGGTTCTGGAGTTGCAAGTGTTGCAGAAGCTTTTGGGGCACATGTAGTATACTATTCAACATCAGGTAAAAATAATAATGATAAATATGAGAGAGTAGAATTAGATGAATTATTGGCTAAATCAGATATTGTTTCAATACACTCACCATTAAATGCAGATACAAGAGGTTTAATTGATTATGAGAAATTAAAGTTAATGAAGAAAAATGCGATATTAATAAATGTAGGAAGAGGGCCTATTGTAGTAGAAAAAGATTTAGCAAGAGCTATAGATGAAGATTTAATATTAGGTGCAGGAGTTGATGTATTTGATGTAGAGCCTATTGCACAAGATAATCCATTACTTAATGTTAAAAATAAAGAAAAGCTTATATTAACACCACATATAGCATGGGCAAGTATTGAAGCTAGAAAAAGATTATTATTAATGATGATTGATAATATTAGAGCATTTTATAGAGGTGAAGAGAAAAATAGGGTTGACAAGAAATAATTAACAGGATATAATTTATCTTAATCGAATAAAATAAAGCTGTGATTGAGAGTAGTAAAAAGAGAGATGAATTATAGAGAGTAGGATGTTTGCTGAGAGTCCGCATTCAATTGCTTTTGAACTTGCTCATGAGTTGTAAGTAAAACTTACCGGTGAAAAGCCGTTATCTTAATTAAGTAAATTTTTGGATGGTACCGCATAAAAGCTCCAATATGAGTTTTTATGCGTTTTTTATTTGTTTTGAAAGGAGAGAGTGAAAATGATGAATTATAAAAAGTATAAAAGATTTGAAACCATAAAACTAAAGGATAGAACATGGCCGGATAATATTATTACAAAAGCACCAATTTGGTGTTCTGTGGATTTACGTGATGGTAACCAAGCTTTAGTAAATCCTATGACTGTTGATGAAAAATTAGAAATGTTTAAATTACTTGTTGATTTAGGATTTAAAGAAATTGAAATAGGTTTTCCATCAGCATCTCAAATAGAATATGATTTTTTAAGAACATTAGTTGATAACAATTTAATTCCAGATGATGTTACAGTACAGGTTTTAACACAAGCAAGACCACATTTAATAAAGAAAACATTTGAATCATTAAAGGGATTAAAAAGAGCGATAGTTCATATATATAATTCTACATCTATACTTCAAAGAGATGTTGTATTCAATATGAGTAAGGAAGAAATTAAAAATATTGCTATTGAGGGTACTAAATTAGTTAAGGAAATGTCAAAGGAGTTTGAAGGGGAAGTTATACTTGAATATTCGCCAGAAAGCTTTACAGGTACTGAAGTAGAATATGCTCTTGAGATTTGTGATGCAGTTTGTGATACTTGGGGAGCAAGCAAAGATAATAAGGTAATTATTAATTTGCCATCAACTGTTGAAATGGACACTCCTAATGTATATGCGGACCAAATTGAATGGATGTGTAGAAACTTTAAGGACAGAGAACGTGTAATTGTAAGTGTTCATCCACATAATGATAGAGGTACAGGAGTAGCAGCTGCTGAACTTTCAATGTTAGCAGGAGCCGATAGAGTAGAAGGAACATTATTTGGTAATGGTGAAAGAACTGGAAATGTTGATGTGTTAAATATTGCATACAATATGTTTGCACAAGGAGTAGACCCAGAATTAAACCTTGAAAATATTCAAAAAATAATTGATGTATATGAAAAATGCTGTAAAATTCCAGTACATATAAGACATCCATATGCGGGTGAGCTTGTATTTACTGCATTCTCAGGTTCACATCAAGATGCAATTAATAAGGGTATGACAAAGTATAAGGAAAGAAAAGAAAAGTATTGGGAAGTTCCATATTTACCAGTTGATCCTAGTGACTTAGGAAGAGAGTATGAAGCACTTGTTAGGATTAATAGTCAATCTGGTAAAGGTGGTGTTGCCTTTGTAATGGATAAATATTTTGGATATAAGATGCCAAAGGATATGCACAAAGAATTTGCTGATGTTATTCAAAAGATTTCTGAAAAAGAAGGAGAGATATCACCAAATAAGATAATGGATAAATTTAAAGAAGAATATTTAGATAAGGTTAATTTATTCAACGTTTCAAAGTGTACTGTAAGTGATATAGATAATCCTGAAAATAGTGAACTTAATACTAAGATAACTATAGGTTTTGAGTATAAGGGTGAGATAAAAACTCTTGAAAGCATAGGTAATGGACCAATAAATGCACTTAAGAATGCATTAGTAGAATCTAAGATATTTGATGTATCAATAGAAGATTATGCAGAACATTCACTTGGTAAGGGGTCAGAAGCTATGGCTGCTTCCTATGTTAAGATTAGGAGAAATGATAATAATAAAGAAACCTATGGAGTTGGAGTTAATAGTAATATTACACTTGCTTCAATTAGAGCAGTATTTAGTGCTCTTGCTAGGTTATATTCATAAAAATAAATTTAATGAGGGAGTGTTGCCTTAGTAATTAAAAAATGCTAAGCACACTTCTTTTTATATTTAGAAGAAAATTTAGGATATATGGAATATTTTTAATTATTATGGTTATATTATATAATAGTATTGTGCAAAGAAAAGTATATGAAAAAGTTTACAAAAACGTATTGAAATGTTATAATACTATATATAATTAAAAGGAGGCTTAAGTGTAGTGGAAAAGACTTTAGTACTAATTAAACCAGATGGCGTAAGAAAAAATCTAATAGGAAAAGTAATAAATACTTATGAAGAAGCAGGATTAAAAGTTGAAAAATTAAAGCTAGAACAAGTTGGTAAGGAATTTGCTGCTAAACATTATAATAAATTAAAAGATAAGCCCTTTTATGAAGATTTAGTTATGTTTATTAGTGGAGGTCCTGTATGTGCTATGGTATTATCTGGAGAAAATGCTATAAACAAAGTAAGACAAATTAATGGAAATACAGATCCTAAGTTGGCAGATAAGGGGACAATTAGAGCTCTATATGGTACTGATAAGACACATAATTGTGTTCATGCATCAGATACAATTGAAAATGCAGAAGAAGAAATAGAATATTGGTTTAAATAAACCATAATCATATTAATTTATAAAATACAAAAGCTAAGATCCACAACAATAACTAGAAAATATTAAAGATTTTTGATATAGTTATATATGTTTGTTGGAGGTGGAGGATATAGTAAAGGATAGAAAAAAAACTATACTAACTTTAATCATATTAATAGTATTGGCATTAGTTGCCGGATATTTAATTTATAAAGAAGTTAGTAAAGAAAGTAAAGAGATACAAGAGTCTAAGAAATTTTTAAATAATCTTTTAGATAATGAAATGATAGCTTCAGAAGAGGTTGATGATATAAAATTTACTACTGAGAAGATTATGGTTGACAATAAAGAGTTTTTCAAGGTTACAAGTGAAAAGTATGGCTTTGATATAGATTCAAATTATAATGTGATAGGATTTAATTATAATGTTGGTGGAGAAGCAAGTAAATTTTTATCTATAGGTGAGGCTAAGGAAATAGCTGTAAAGTATATTTCAATTTTGGCAAATGAAGATTATATGTTTAAGGAAGTTGTAGAAACAGATAATTCTTATTCAAGCTTTATCTTTGATTTTAATAGGTATGAGGGAAGTTATCCATTTTATAGTGATGAAATAATAATACAGGTCAATAGATATAATGGTTATTTGTCAGGATATACTAATACTTCATCTAGAAGAGAAGCACCAGAAGTTAATATTCAGGTTGAGTCAGAAGTGGCAGAAAATATAGCTGATAAGGATTTTTTAGCTAATAATTTAGATGTTTCTCAAGTGCATAATGATACATTTCAAGCATTTTATGAAGATAAAACATCTGGAAAGATAGAGTTATGCCATATAGTAACAGTAGAAGGTATTGATAGCGATAATAAAGAAATAAGGGTAAAGTATATAATATCTACAGAAACAGGAGAAATAGTTAATATTATAAAGGATAATGTAAAAGATAATATAAAAAATACTGCATTAAAGAAATAATGCAGTATTTTTTATTAAATATTATTATTAGGTTTGTTATTTTTGTCTTGTTCATTTTCAAAGTCATCTTCATAGGTGATATCATCATCTTTTTCATCTTCATCGGTGACGTCATCATCATCTTCTTCATCGGTGATGTCATTATCTTCTTTATTTTCATTTATTTGAATATTCTTATGTTGAGCATTGCAATAAGTTGAAGGTTCTGTTCCCTCAATGAAGTACTCCCAAAAAGTTTTGTTATCATATCTACATGCTTTAGTAGGTACTTTTTCATATCTGTATTCAGAATTTGATTTGAAACCATATTGAGAAGCTGAATCGATGCAGACTTCTGAACGAATAATTCCGTCTGGTTGTTCTATATTTTTTACTTCTAATCCTTCATGAACTTTTGACATAATTTTCCCCCATACAGCGGCTGCTGTATTAGAATTTAAACCTAATTGATTAAGTGAGGTTGAGCTATCATAATATCCAAGCCAAACAGAACCAGAGTAATAAGGTGTAACACCTGAAAACCATAAATCTTTACTATCAGTAGTGGTTCCAGTTTTTCCGGCAACAGGCATATTTCCCCATTGTGCACTAGGTCCAGTGTAAGACCTTGAGCCTTGCAATAAGTCAAACATAATAAATGCAGTTTGTTTTGAAAAAACTTCAGTTTGAACAGGAGATGATTCTAAGATAACTTTTCCTGTACCATCTACTACTTTTGAATATAATCTTGGTTTTGTATAGATACCATTATTTCCAAAAGTTCCAAAAGCAGAAGCTAAAATATAAGTATTGCCCCCATCTGGATTTTTAGGATCATTGTAGAATTGACCAAGAGCAAGTGTTGATATTCCAGTTTGAGCTTTATTATATATAAGCCCTAATTTCTCACCATATGTGATACCAGTATCTAGCCCTATTTTATCCTCTATTAAAACTGAACATACATTTTTAGATTGCTTAAGTGCTTCTCTAAAAGTAATTATTCCAGAATAAGACCTATCATCATTTTGAGGATTATATGGTGGATTTGAATATTTTTTTCCAATTTCCTCTGGAATTGGTGCATCATTTATAGGAGTTGCTGCTGTAAATATTTTTTCGTTTATTGCTGGACCATAAACTGTTAATGGTTTTGTAGAGGAACCAACTGAACGTAATTCGCTATAGGCTCTGTTTGTTGATTGTGCAGCATGAGTTCCACGTCCACCTACTAAAGCAACAACATTTCCAGTTTTGTAATCTACAATTGTAGCAGATGCTTGGAAAGCTGGAGTTTTACTATTATTTATAAGAGGTTCATTTTCTTGATATATTTTAGTTTCATCTAGAACCTGTTGAGTATAATCTTGGATTTCTCTATCCATGTTTGTATAAATTTTAAGACCACCATTAGCTAATAGTTTTGAAATTTCTTGATCTGTATACCTATATTTTTCTTTTAAATCTTTTTTGATTTCTGCGATAGTAGGATTTATATACCATTCATATTTTAAATTATATGTAATAGTTTTTTGAGAAAATTTTAATTTTCCACTATCTAAATCTTTAATTGCTTGGTCATATTCTTTTTGACTAATTTTACCTAGTTCAAGCATTTTAGATAATACAGTTTTAGTTCTGTTTATATAAACTTCTGGATGATCTTTGTTTTTTTTATTATATGCCATATAATATGTTGGAGCTTGAGTGATTCCAGCCATATAAGCACTTTCAATTAGATTTAATTTATCTACTGATTTTGCAAAATAATAATTAGAAGCAGCCTCAACACCATATGTGGTACCACCAAGTGGAATTGTATTTAGGTATTGAAGTAATATTTGATCTTTTGATAAGTAGTTCTCTAATTGTAGTGCAAGATAGATTTCCTTTATTTTTCTTTCAATAATGTTATCTTCATCAGTTAATACAGTATTTTTTAATAGTTGTTGAGTTAAGGTTGAACCACCATGCATACCACTTTGCTTTGTAAGTATTTTCTTTACATCTGTGTATATTGAACCAAGTATTCTTTTAATATCTATACCATTATGTTCATAAAAACGTTCATCTTCAATCGAAACATAAGCATCTTTTAGATATTGAGGTATTTTATCAAATGAAACTACTGTTCTATTTACATCAGAGTGAAGGGTATCCATAAATACTTCATCTTTATCATATATTTTGGATGGTTCTGTTAAACTTGTGATGGATTTTATATCTAGTGGTGGAACTGTTTTAATTACTGCAAATATATATCCAGCTCCAGCAACAACTACAGCTAAGAAAAGGAATAATAAAGATAAAAATATCCATTTTACAACTTTTTTTGCTTTGCTTTTTGGTTTTTTCTTAATTGGTTTCTTTTTAGATTGTGCTTTTTTATTTTTTTGTGACATTTGTTTTGCTTTTTGCTCTGATTTGTCTAAGTTTGGTAGAGTTGAATCAGAACCTTGATATGATATTGGACGAGATGTTGCAATTGAAGGTCTTGAAGTTTTTGGATTTTTATTTACTAAAGGTTTTGGATTTTTATTACTACTTGATCCTTTCGGATTAATGGTTGTTTTTGTATTTTTATTAGTACTTGACCCTTTTGGTTTGATGGCTGGTTTTGAATTTTTGTTAGTTTTATTATTAGCCATAAATTCCTCCTAAAAATAAATATACAATACAATTATAGCATAAAATAAAAAATAGTGAATAAAATAGCGAAAGTATTTTTTAGATATATCTAAGTATTTTTTAGATATATCATAGTATAGTATTAGAATTAGAAAGCTTTGGGAATAATATTAATTATGAGAAAAGGAAAGTTCATAAATATTAAGACTATTATAATTATCTTGGCATTAATATTTTTTATAGCAAGTATAGTTTCAATAAAGATATACAATAATAAAATATATCCATATGTTATTGAGGAAGCAAAAGTTAAGGCAGATTTAGAAGTTACTAATTTAATAAATGAAGAAAGTCAAAAGATTTTTAGAGAACAATATAATTATGAAGAAATTGTTTCAATAAATAAAAATGATAAGGTTAATATAATAAAAACAAATACAAGGGCATTAAATGATATAATAAGTCATCTTACAATTGTTTGTAATGAAAAGTTAAAAAATATTGATGATATTAAAGTAAAGGTGCCAATAACATGGTTTGGGATTACTAGTTTTTTTTATGATAAAGGCCCAAGTATCGATGTAAGTTTAAGTTCTATGGGTTCTGTTTCGGCAAGCTATGATTCAAAATTTGAAAGCTCTGGTATAAATCAAACAAGGCATAAAATTTATTTAAATGTTAAGGTTAAGGTTAAAATTAAGGTTCCATTTAACAGTGAGGTAGTGGATATTAATTGTGAGATACCTGTTGCAGAAACTATTATTGTAGGTGAAATTCCAAGTACAGCTATAGATTTTTCAAAGTGAGTAGAAATAAGTAGAAAAGTATTATAAAATAATACATAGGATGATATGATTAAGAGGTGAATAATTATGATATATGGCAATATTGAGGGTATAAAGAAAAGTTTTTTAGCGGAATTAGAAGGTTTATATAGAGTTAAAAATTTAAAAGATGAAGTTTGTAATAGGGATATAATAGAGGTAATAGCTAGGATATCTACTTTAATTATGAGAGAAGTAAGTGTAGCAATCGACAGAAAGGGTAATATTACATCTGTTGCAATAGGAGATTCTACTTCTGTAGAGCTTCCTATATTAGATTTGAGTGAACATAAGCTTGCAGGTGTAAGAATAATTCATACACATCCAAATGGAAATTCAACATTATCTGCTTTAGATATATCAGCCCTATTAAAGTTAAAATTAGATGCAATTGTAGCTGTAGGGATATTAGATGGAAGAATAATTGATTTTTCGATAGGAACTTTAATGATATATAATGATAATCTAACAACAGAGGAAGAAAGAAATTTATCTTTTGAGAAAATATCAGAAATCAATATATTGGATAAGATAAGATATATTGAAAGCCTAGTTAAAAATAATGATATTATAGAGGATAAAACAGAGAAGGCTATTTTAGTGGGTTCAGATACAAAAGAAAGTCTTATAGAGTTGTCAGAACTTGCAGATGCATGCGATATACCAGTATTAGAAACAGTATTTCAAAGCAGACCGAAGATTGATCCTGCATTTTTTATAGGAAAAGGAAAGGTTCTTGAAATTGCATCAATGAGGCAGAAGTTAAAGGCTAATCTAGTTATTTTTGATGATGAATTATCAGGTTCACAGGTTAGAAATCTAGAAAATGCTATTGGGGCTAAGGTTATTGACAGAACCACATTAATTCTTGAAATATTTGCAAGAAGAGCAAAGACAAAGGAAGCTAATATACAGGTAGAACTTGCACAGTTAAAATATAGAAAGAGCAGACTTCAGGGGCTTGGAACGGTTCTTTCAAGAACAGGTGGAGGAATAGGAACAAAAGGTCCTGGAGAAAAGAAGTTAGAAATAGATAGAAGGCATATAGAGGAAAGAATCTTTGATTTAACAAAAGAACTAAAGAAGATAAAAAAAGTAAGAGAGGTTCAAAGGGGAAAAAGAACTAAGGAAAGAATACCAAGAGTATCTTTAGTTGGATATACTAATGCAGGAAAATCTACTTTGAGAAATAATATATGTGATAAGGCTGCATCTACTGATTCAAAAGATAAGGAGAAGGTATTTGAGGCTGATATGTTATTTGCAACTTTAGATGTAACTACAAGAGCTATAAAGCTTAAAAACAAAGGAATAATAACATTATCTGATACAGTTGGATTTGTAAGAAAGCTTCCTCATGATTTAGTTGAAGCATTTAAATCTACATTAGAAGAGGTAGTGAGTTCAGATTTATTATGTCATGTCGTTGATAGTTCATCGGAAACTGCACTAGAAGAGATAAAGGCAGTTGAAAATGTATTGGGTGAGCTTGGTGCAGAGGATAAGAAGACAATTCTTGTATTAAATAAGATTGATAAGATATCAGAAGATAAATTGAATCAGATAAGAAGTATTGTAGAGTATGAGACAATAATTGAAATTTCTGCGAAGGAAGGTTTAAATCTTGATAAGCTTTTAGAATTAATTGAAGAAAATCTTCCTTATAGTATGAAGAATATTAGTGTATGTGTTCCTTATGATAAGGGAGATATAGTTTCAATGATTCATAAGAGAAGTAGAATTATTAAAGAGGAATATATGGAAGATGGAACATATTTAGAAATAGAAACAGATGATGAAATATATAATAAAATAAAACAATTTGAGAGAGTATAGGGGGATTTTTTCTTGGCATATATAACAGTTAAAGATTATGGAACAGATTCTTTTGAGGAAAAAAAGTCAGAATTTATTGGTTATGCAATGAGAGTTGAAACAGAAGATGAGGCAAAAGAATTTGTTAATAAAATTAAGAGTCAGCATAAGCAAGCAAGACATAATTGTTATGCTTATGTAATAGGTGAAAATATGGGAATTCAGAGGTATTCTGATGATGGTGAACCACAAGGAACCGCTGGCATACCAATACTTGAAGTTATAAAAAAGAGCAATATAACAGATTGTGTTGTGGTTGTTACAAGATATTTTGGTGGTATACTTCTTGGAACAGGAGGACTTACAAGAGCATATACTCAAGGCGCATCAATAGCTATAAAAAATGCTGGTATAATTGAAAAGGTAAAGGCAAGAAAGATAAATGTGAGTTTAGATTATGATATGCTTGGAAAAGTCCAATATTTGTGCAATCAAAACAATTGGTATATGAAGGATACAGAATATGCCGAAAATGTTAAGCTCATTATTATTGCAGAAAGCACTATACTTGAGAATATTAAAAATGAGATAACTAATACTACAAGTGGAAAAGCAGTGTTTGATATAGAAGATGAGAAAGATTATTTTAAAGAAGGTAATATTCTTTATCTAGGTGTTAAAGAATAAAAAATTATAATGAAATTGTATATGGAAAATATATATGATATAATTTAAGAGTTAATGATTTAAGATAGGAGGAATTAGCATGTCAGGACACTCAAAATGGCATAATATTCAAGCAAAAAAAGGAAAAGTAGATGCTAAAAGAGGTAAAATTTTTACTAAGATAGGAAAAGAATTAGCTATAGCTATAAAAAATGGTGGGCCTAAGCCTGAAAATAATGCTAAGCTTAGAGATGTTATTGCAAAGGCAAAGGCAGCTAATATGCCAAATGATAACATAAATAGAGCTATAAAAAAGGCTGAAGGAGAAATGGATACAGTTAACTATGAAACAATTGTATATGAAGGATATGGACCAAGTGGAGTTGCTGTAATTGTTGAAACTCTTACTGATAATAAAAATAGATCAGCAGGTAATGTTAGAAGTGCCTTTACAAAAGGTGGCGGAAATATGGGGACAAGTGGCTGTGTAAGCTTTATGTTCCAAGAAAAAGGTGAAATTGTAATAGAAAAAGCTGATAGAGATGAAGATGAAATGATGATGATGGCTCTTGATGCTGGAGCAGAAGATTTCAATGCAGATGAAGATGAAGTTTTTGTAGTAACAACAACACCGGAGGATTTTTCTACAGTTAGAGAAGCATTAGAAGAACAAGGTGTGGAATTTTTAGAAGCCCAAGTTAAGATGATACCAGATACATATACTGAAATAAGCGAAGAGGATGCAAAGAAATTCCAAAAGATGCTTGATTTATTAGATGAAGATGATGATGTAACTGAAGTTTATCATAATGCTGAATTTCCAGAAGGTTGGGAATAATAATTATTATCCGTTATTCATTATAAAATTTATAATGAATAATGGATATTTTTTTAGTAAAGGCTCAATTACTAAATATTTATCTAATTATATAGCCTTATTTCATTATATATTCGACAAAATAAAAGCTTCGCCATTATTAATAAAGGGAGAACAACCCTTCAAAAATTCTAATTTCAAAGGTCGTCCTCCCATTTGTATTAGGCTTGGTTTACTTATCCCTTTTATTACGAATTGAGCCTAGTAAAAAAGCTATCATTGAAGTATATACCTCAATGATAGCTTAATGTATAAAAATAGGTTACTATTTAGAATGCTCTTTTTCTAATTGTAATGCGTTAACAAATTTACTAACTGCTAAGAATGGATTATCAGATAATTCTTGTGATAAGAAAAGAATACAAGAATAAATAACTCCATTATGATATCCTACCATAGTGTTTAATGTAGATAATGATTTTAAAAGTTGAATTTTTGTATCAATATCTGTACAACTACTTAATGGAATATCATTTATAACAACATTATTTTTGTAACTTAAATGTGATGTTGCAACGTCAGAAACTGTAAATGCAATACTATTATCTTTTGTTGAAAAAATTCTTACATCATCATTAACAGTTGAATCTATAGCTTTTATTATAGCCTCTGACCATTCTTCAATTGTGTGTAATTCTTTCATAACTAATTTTCCCCCATTACTATATAAAACGTTATCATTATTGCGATATAATTATTATATCAGATATTGTTAAATTTTAAAAGAAAAATTTATTAATAAATTTGAAAAAAGTTAATTATTAGAGTATAATAAGTGATAAACTAGAAATTAGGAGGGTGAGTATTATGAAAATAATAAAAAAAGATGGTCGAATTCAAGATTTTGATGAAAGAAAAATTCAAACAAGTATTAATAATGCATCTAAGGATTTAGATGAAATGGCATTAAATGAATCAGATATTAAGGTTATTGCCTCAGATGTTGTTAATACTTTAAAGAAAATCAGAAAAGATGATAATACTTCAAGTTATGAGGTGATTGGTGTTATTACTGATGTATTGGTGAAAGATGGATTTGATATTTTATTAAAGTCATTTATTAATTTTAATTAATTTGTAATTTTTTTAGTAATATATTATTATATAATGTATCAAAAATAATAAGAGGTATATGTTTATGAATGGCAATAGTTGGAAAATATGTGGGTATTTGTTGGTGATTATTTTGATAATTATCGGAATTGTAAATCTGCTTCCGCTTATTATAGTTGGTGGAGTTATCATATGGCTTATTGTAAGTGTATTAGGGTACATAAGAGGTAGAAATATTACTAAGAAGTTTAAATCTAAGGAAGAAACAAACAATAAATTTAACACAGAATTTGAACAGGATAATTCTGAGATTAAAATCGATAAAAGTAATGTTATAGATGTTGACTATACTGATGTGAAATAGAAAGCTACGGATGTGGCTTTCTATTTACATTATTATTAGTTTTATTGTATAATAATACTAAATTCGATTTTAGGAGGTTTTTATAGATGGCAAAGATAAAGATGAACACTCCATTAGTTGAAATGGATGGAGATGAAATGACAAGGGTTTTATGGAAGATGATAAAGGATGAACTTCTAATGCCATTTGTTGATTTAAACACTGAATATTATGATTTAGGATTAGAACATAGAAATGCAACAGATGACCAAGTTACTGTTGATTCAGCCAATGCTATAAAGAAGTATGGAGTGGGTGTAAAGTGTGCTACAATAACTCCAAATGCAGCAAGAATGAAAGAATATGACTTAAAGCAGATGTGGAAGAGTCCAAACGGAACTATAAGAGCAATACTAGATGGTACAGTATTCAGGGCTCCAATTATAGTTGATTCAATAAATCCATATGTTCCAACTTGGACTAAGCCTATAACAATTGCAAGACATGCATATGGTGATATATATAAAGATGTAGAAATGAAAATTGAAGGGAAAGGAAAATGCGAACTTGTATTTACAGCAGAGGATGGTACTGAACAAAGAGAATTGATTCATAACTTTGATGGTGCTGGTGTTGTAATGGGAATGCATAATCTAGATAAATCAATTTCAAGCTTTGCAAGAAGTTGCTTTAATTTTGCATTAGATACTAAGCAAGATTTATGGTTTGCAACAAAGGATACTATTTCTAAGAAATATGACCATACATTCAAGGATATTTTCCAAGAAATATATGATAATGAATATAAGGAAAAGTTTGAAAAGGCTGGAATAGAGTACTTCTATACATTAATTGATGATGTAGTAGCAAGAGTAGTTAAGTCAAATGGCGGAATGATTTGGGCTTGTAAGAATTACGATGGAGATGTAATGAGTGATATGATAGCAACAGCATTTGGTTCACTTGCTATGATGACATCAGTATTGGTTTCTCCAGAAGGTAATTATGAATATGAAGCTGCACATGGTACAGTTCAAAGACATTATTACAAGCATTTAAAAGGTGAAGAGACTTCAACTAACTCAATTGCAACTATTTTTGCTTGGAGTGGTGCATTAAGAAAAAGAGGAGAGCTTGATGACAATAAGGAATTAATGGATTTTGCAGACAAGCTAGAAAAAGCATCTTTAGAAACAATAGAAAAAGATGGAATTATGACTAAGGATTTGGCACTTCTTACAACTAATAAGAATGCTAAAGCAGTTAATAGCTTTGATTTTATAAAGGCTATTAGAACAAGATTAGAAGCAATGCTATAATAGAATTATGTTATGGGGGGCGATTATAGTCCCCCATATTTTTTATTGCATTATTTAAGAATATTATGGAGTATTTATGTGGATATTATTTGCAATAGGCTCAGCATTTTTTGCTGGAATAACTGCTATACTTGCTAAAATAGGGGTTAAAAATGTTAATTCAAATGTGGCAACAGCAATCAGAACAGTAGTAATACTAATATTTTCATGGATTATGGTTTTAATTACAAATTCTTATCAAGAAATAGCTTTTGTAGATGAAGAAACTTTGATATTTTTGATTTTATCTGGAATAGCAACAGGTCTTTCATGGCTTTGTTATTATAGGGCATTACAGATTGGTGATGTAAACAAGGTTGTGGCGATTGATAAATCAAGTATAGTGCTAACTATAATTTTAGCTTTTATTATTTTAGATGAAAAAATTACATTTATTAAATTTATTTCAATTATAATTATTGTAATTGGAACATATTTGATGATAGATAAAAAGAATGAAGCTGAATACAAAAAAAATAGAAGATGGCTAATGTTTGTTTTGTTATCAGCTATATTTGCTAGTTTAACATCAATTTTAGGTAAAATTGGTATTAATAATATTAATTCTAATTTAGGAACAGCCATAAGAACTATTATTGTTCTTATTATGGCTTGGATAGTTGTATTTGTAACTAAGAGCAATAAAGAAATTAAGAAAATAGATAAAAGAAGTTTAAAATTTATTATTTTATCAGGAATAACAACAGGTCTTTCGTGGCTTTGTTATTATAGGGCTCTTCAAGATGGATATGCATCTGTAGTTGTACCACTTGATAAGTTTAGTATCGTATTTACTGTGGTTTTTTCATATATATTTTTAAAAGAAAAACTTAATAAGAAAGCATTTTTAGGATTTTTATTAATAATTTTGGGAACATTATGTTTGATAATATAACTGAAATTTGCTTTATTATGATAAAATTCTATATTATAATTATGAATATATAAATCAAACTGGAGGCTAACTTAATGGAAAAATTATTAATTTTAGATTCAAATTCTTTAATGAATAGAGCATTTTATGCCTTACCACCATTAACAAATAGTGATGGGTTAACAACTAATGCAATATATGGATTTACTAATATGCTTTTAAAGATGAAAGAGGAAATAAAGCCGGATTATATTGTAGCTGCGTTTGATAGAAAAGCACCTACTTTTAGACACAAGGAATATGAAGATTACAAAGCAGGAAGAAAGAAAATGCCACCAGAGCTTTTTGAACAATTTCCAGTCATTAAAGAATTATTAAACTTACTTGCAATTAATATATATGAAATAGATGGCTTTGAAGCTGATGATATCATTGGTACAGTAGCTAAAATTGCTGAAAAGAATAATATAGAAGTTTATATAGTTACAGGAGATAGGGATGCACTTCAGTTAGCAACTAAGTTAACTAAGGTTGTAATTACTAAAAAGGGTGTAACAGAAACAGCAATATATGATGAGGATACATTTATTAAAGAGTTTGAAGTTACACCAAAACAGTTTATAGATGTAAAGGGGCTTATGGGAGATAAGTCTGACAATATTCCAGGAATACCAGGAGTAGGAGAAAAAACCGCATTTAAATTGATAAAAGAATATGGTTCTATAGAAAAAGTTTTAGAAAATATTGATAAAATTAGTGGAAAGAAATTAAAAGAAAATCTAGAAAATTTTGCTGAGCAAGGTATATTTTCAAAGAAATTGGCAACAATAATAACAGATGTGCCTATTGAAATTGATTTAGATGAAATAAAGAGCAAAGAAAATTATGATAGCAAGGCACTTAAAGAATTATTATTAAAGCTAAATATGAAAACTGTAATTGAAAAGCTTTGTCAAGAAGAAATTCATGAAGAAAAAAATATAGAAGTTATTAATGTTACATCTATTGAAGATATGAGAGATATATTTAGTAAAGAAAAAGATATTAGCTATATAAGCTATTCAGTTACAAATAAAGAGGTTTATTCAAAAATAAATATTGATGAGATTTATATCTGTAAGAGTGATGAAGAGATAGTCATAATTAAGTACAATGATATATTTAAATATAATCAGGATGAGACTTTAAAGGTTATTAAGAATTTTGCAGAGGATGAATCAATAAAAAAAGTTATACATGATGCTAAAGATTTGATTACTATATTAGGAAAATATGATATAGAGCTAAAAAATCTTTTATTTGATACGAAGATAGCTGGATATATTATAGATTCGTCAACTGGCAAATATGAATTAAATGACTTAATAGAAAAGTATTTATCAGTAAATTCTAATATAAGTAAAGAAGAGTTAGTTTCATATATTAAGGCTTTATATAATGTGTTAGAAGAAAAAATTAAACAGGATAATATGGAAAAGCTTTTATATGAGGTAGAGCTTCCATTAGTATATGTATTATCTTCTATGGAAAGTGAAGGTTTTAAGATAGATAAGGATGTATTAGAAGAAATTGCAATTAAGCTTAAATCTGAAATTGAGAAAACTCAAGAGGAAATTTATTCTTTATCCGAAGAGGAGTTTAATATATCATCTCCGAAGCAATTAGGAAAGATATTATTTGAAAAATTAGATTTGCCAGTTATTAAGAAGACTAAAACAGGTTATTCTACAAATGCAGAGGTACTTGAAAAGTTAGAGGATAAACATCCTATTATTCCTAAAATAATATATTATAGACAGCTAACTAAGCTTAACTCAACATATATTGAAGGATTAAGAAATGTAATTGATGTAGATGGATATGTTCATTCTAGTTTTAATCAAACAGTGACTACTACTGGAAGGCTATCTAGTACGGAGCCTAATCTTCAAAATATACCTATAAAGTATGAGATGGGAAGAGAAATTAGGAAGATGTTTATACCTAAAGAAAAGGGAGATATGATATTGTCTTGTGACTATTCTCAGATTGAACTTAGGGTACTTGCTCATATGTCTAAGGATGAGAATATGATAGATGCATTTAATAATCATAGTGATATTCATAGAAAAACTGCATCTGAGGTATTTAATGTACCATTTGAAAATGTAACTAAGCTTATGAGAAGTAGAGCTAAGGCTGTAAATTTTGGAATTATTTATGGTATGGGTGACTTTTCTCTTGCAAAAGATTTAAATATTACAAGAAAAGAAGCAGCAGAGTATATGAAAATATATTTTGAAAGATATCCTAAGATAAAAACATATTTAGATGGAGTAATTCAAAGTACAAAGGAAAAGGGGTATGTTGAAACAATTTTAAATAGAAGAAGATTTATTCCTGAGTTAAAATCTTCTAATAAAATAGTTAAAGCACTTGGTGATAGACTTGCAATGAATGCGCCTATTCAAGGAAGTGCAGCAGATATAATTAAAATAGCTATGATAAATGTATATAAGAGATTAAAGGAAGAAAAGCTTAAAAGTACATTAATTTTACAGGTCCATGATGAATTAATATTAAATGTAAAGCAAGAAGAAGAAGAAATTATTAATAAATTGATAAAAGAAGAAATGGAAAATGCTGTTTCTTTAAGCGTTAAGATGGAAGTTGATATAAATGAAGGACCAACATGGTATGATGCTAAGTAGGGGGGGATTTAACAGATAAAGCAAACTTATAAAAAGTCATAAATACTTGTTGATTTTTATAACTTTTATTGATAGAATAAAGTATAAACATTATAAGGAGATTTTAATTATGAGTAAGTACTATTCTATCAATGAGTTTTCAAAAATTTTAGGAGTTTCGGCACAAACATTACGGAATTGGGATAATAACGGAAAACTTCACCCACATCATACTTCAAGCAATGGATATAGATATTATTCGCATGAACAATTAAGTCAAGTGATGAATATAAAACCAAATCTTGATAGGATTACTATTGGTTATTGTAGAGTTTCAAGTAATAAACAAAAAGATGATTTGGAACGTCAAATAGAGAATATGAAATTGTACTTAACTGCACAAGGAAAGCCTTTTGAGATT
>JALENK010000102.1 GCA_022767515.1 Clostridium sp. | reverse complement strand
ACATGTTTCCTTAAAATCTTCAACTCCAGCATAATTTCCGAAATAACTAACATTTTCCTTTGATGTCGCCCAACTGAAGTAGTTGCGGATTTCATTCTTGCACTCTTCAAGCTTGCTTTTTGTTTCCTCACCAACCTTTTTTAATAAGCAACTGTAAAGTCCATCTACCGTTGGTGAAGGCAAAGAAATTTTTTTCATTCTTCGGTATAGCCCTGGATTCTTGCTTAGCATCTTTCTCATTTCATGTTCGTATCCTGCAAACCAAATTGACGGAATCTTTGTTTTTTCTTTTTCAAAATCGTATATTTGAGGTTCAGTTTCATTTCCCATTGCAGGTTTTTCAATATATTTTCTATCTCCAGTAAGAAGTGGAAGGCAAATTTCTAGTGCCTCTTGTCCAAATCTATCTTCCTGTAAACTGTATGCCTCATCTATAAAGATAATTTGATCGTTTTTTGACGCATTAACTATCAAATCAAACATCCTTGCACCAGTATGTCCAATATATGCACCTTTTAAATCAGAAGTTGACTTATACAATACTAACTCTTCTCTATTATCACCTGTTAAACATTTGGCAATATTTTTTACAATTGTAGATTTTCCAGTGCCGGGACCACCCATAATTGCAAAATTAGGAAGTTTCTGATCTTTATCATATTTTATTTTTGTTTCGTATATCAGATTAACTACATTATCGTCTGCAATATTAGGTTCAGGATACAAAATACTACTTATTGTTATTTTTTTAGAAGCATTTTGTGAAAGTGAGTTATCTCGCAAGAACTTCATTACATCTTTGTTCGTTTTAAAATTTTCAATCCTATCAAATAACTTATTAAACTCCTCTTTATATTTTTCTAAATATGAATCTATATATTTTAAATCATATATGATTTTATTTCGTTTTTCTTCAAATTTTCCATCTGGAACAGGTGGAAATGAAAGATTATCGATTTTTTTCTAATATGTCTTTTTTTACTTTATAACCCATTATTTCAAAAATCCAATTATTAAGATTTGAATCTAAATATATAGACACATTACCTTTTTCTATTCTTCCTAAATCTTGACATTCAATACATAAATCAGTATTTATAACATTGACTTCTGTTAAATCAAATATATAATTACAAAATTCAAATTGTACTTTATAGGAATTTGAATTGTTACTTTTTATTATTGAGTAGTTGTCTATCTTTTTCTGTGAATATACATATTTTTTAAATTTTTCATTTATTAATTTAATGAATTTTTCTCTAATATCATCACTATTTTGCAAGTTTTTATAATCGTCATATTTTATGTTTTCATCTTTGTCAAAAGAATATTTTATATATCTTGAAATGAAAAATGTACATTTTAAATCACACACTGTGATTTCAGAGCGCTTATTTATAGTATATAAACTTTTTATTTCATTTTCAAAATAGAAAAATATACCAACTTCTTCATTATAACTGCCATAAAATAAATCAACATAAAAATCACGATATGGTTTATCATATGATTTAAAATTTTTTGAATTTACTATTCTTTGTTCCCATATATTTAAGTTTATATTTTTATTTTTATCTTTCAAAACGAATAACCCTTTCTTACTAAAAGGATATAACTTGCTTTCTTTTGAATCTAAAGAAATTGGAATAAGAATTTTTTTATCAGATTCATCATAAAATATTATTCTTTGATCATTTTCACCGACAAAAGAAACATTTTTTATACCTTTATATTCTTCATTATTAATTTTTATACAATTAACTTCTCCTATAAATATCTTTTCTATATATAAACAATATAAAACATCCCCTATTATTCTTCTAATATCAACACGCGAACAATCATTCACTGATTTTCCTGAATAATATTTTCTATCTTTATACCTAAGACTTGGATAAACATATTCTGTCTCACCATTTTCTTTAGTTTTTATTACACAAAAACATGGTTGGAAATAATCCCAATATATGTATCCATCACTATCAGAACATCCTTTAGGATTCTTATATCCTTTACTACTTCCTATATATTCTCCTCTATATTCTTGTATAATCTCACTAATATCTACTGTAGTTTCTAATGTACATAACTCTTCATCATTTTCGTTTTTAAATTCATATTTAAACATATATTTCTTTCCTTCCCAATATATTAAAAATTATAATTTCCTGGCACACTCTCCAGATACTCTTTGTCTCTAAGTCGATTTAGATCAAGTGAATTGTAATAATCACTTTCTTTTAAAGCCTTCTTGTATCTGTAAAAGGTTGCTATCGGCATTGCAATTTTATCTGCAAGTTCCTGGTTCTTCATGATCTGCATCATCAAAACAATGTCGGAATACTTATAAAGTTCAAACTTGCCTTTCTTCTGTGCTTCATGGTTCCATGCTACCTTTTTCTTCTACTGTCATTTCTTTCTTTTGTACGGATGTATCATTCAAGATAAATAGATAAGAATAAGTACTCATCTTCTAAATTAAGCCAAACAGCAACAGCTTCCAATGCTTCCTTCATCTTTTCAAAGTTCTCCGCATTGCTAACATAAAGCTATGTCTAAAATAATGAGTGATTGTTGTCAATACATATTGGGGCTTATCTCCTTTCCGGTGTGGATAATTGTACTGGTCAAGCTTTTTTGTAACACTTTGTTTGATAAATACCTACCTATAACGAGCTTCCATTGGTGTTAAATAATGGTCTTATGTCAATATTATTTTTAGAATGCAAGTCAAGAACTGAAGTTAAATAGCACCAACCATCTTTGAGAGTATGAATATATGTAATATCTCCTACCTATTTTTAATTAATAGAAGTAGTTGTAAAATCTCTATTTAAAACGTTTTCTAATCCTTCTGCTACTTTTTTATTGGAATGAGGTTTGTATTTTTTTACAGTCACTAAACAAAGGTCAAGTTCAGTCATTTTTCTTTGAACTCTCTTCAAAGATACATTAAAGCCTTCTGTAACAAGTATATGATAAATTCTAGGAGCTACATATATACCTTTACTAGCTTTGTATATTCTTATAATAGCTACTTTTAAATCCTCATTTTCTACTTCTCTTGCAGATTTGATCTTGTTAAAAGATTTATAATAATATCTACTTCTGGCTACGCCTAGAACGCTACACATAGTCTTAATATCATGGTTGCTTTTATTATCATCTATAAATCCTATTACTTTTTCTAATTTCTTGTTGCAAATATGTCCATAGCTTTTTTTAATATTTCATTTTCCTCTTTAATTCTTGCCATTTCTTTTTTTAGTTCTTTAACCTCTTTTAATGTCATAACTTCATTTTCATCTACTTTAATTTCTTTTACATCTTTAATCCAGTTGTTGATTGTTGATTTATCTTTATATTCTTGATCATATCTTCTGCCCTTTCCCATAATGGACACATCCTTTCTTACTCTAAATAATATTCTACTTAGTTTGACTTAATGTGTCCACTACTTTATACTAACACCACCATTTGTATTACTAATTCCTCTACTTGATGGATTTCAGCAAGTGCTCCTTTACCATTAGCCGATGATGCGTTAACATCGCCGATGGCATCAGATGCTACAACGTCCTTCTTCTTTAATTTTGTGTACAGGATTATTCCAACCGCTATTACAGCTACGAAAATAATCCCTATTCCTATGTATTCCATTTATCTGTAAACCTCCTATTGTTTCTATTATAGGCTTTGTAAATTTTGCGAATGCTTACAATACATAATCTTCTATCACACCACTTGGACGAGCAATTTTTTTATCAAACAACACAATATTTCTTCCTACGCTGGACACTGTGCTTCCATAAATTATTCCTGAATAACCAAGTGAAATATAATACTGTGCCATTGTCTGAAACGGAGCATACATTATAGACTTATCATCTGTATCACATAAAGGTTCAAATATCTGTTCTGACAAAAGTTTAGTATGAGTATATACTCCCCATTCCGTAAAAAGCCTCTTAAACTCATCAGCATTTACATTGTACTTTGGAATAAACCCAAGTGCTTTAGCTACTCTAATACTTTTTTTTACTTGCTTTTGTCCGTAGTTTTCAAGTCTCGAATTCAACTCATCATACGAAATATCGTCCGCAATAGATAAATCAACAAGTTTTAAATCCAAACAGCTATCATCAAAAATAAAATGACAGAATCCGAACCTCTTACCTTTTTCTGCTCTACATTCAGCCTGTGAACACTGATGTATATCATCCTCATTTCCAACAGCCAAATATAACCATTCAAGGCCAGGAGGACTAAATCGATTGTCATTTTTAATAAATTCCTTTTTAGGGATAAATCGTTCGTAATTAGGCACTTCGCTCTCACTAAGAATTGTACCTCGCCCAACTAACAATCCATCGAGTTCCTTTATTGTGATAGTTTTATGATTGATGCCTAAATGCTGATTAAACAAATCATCATAAACTTTGAGGAAAGTACATTTTTTTGCTTTTTCAATTTCATCATAAGTAAACGAGCCTGATGCCAATGCCTCACGAAATTCCGACCATGTTTTCCTTATAGTTTTTTCACTTTTTTCTATTTCACTAAAATCAAATATCTGTCCCACTCTGCAACACCTCCTTTCATAACATCTAATCCACAGCC
>JALENK010000083.1 GCA_022767515.1 Clostridium sp. | reverse complement strand
TTTTGCTACATTATTGGACACTTCATTAAGCCATGATAATTCATCTTTTTTAAGTTGAGTAATCTCTTTTCTTAAATCACTATCTTCGATAAATTTACCACCATTTTTACAATTTTCTTCTTGTCTATTTAAAGTCCAGTTGTAGATAAATCTTGCACTGTTAGCGGATTGCCATAATTTTTGTTCTTGTTCTTCTGTCGGATATAATCTAATCTTTTTTGCAAGTATCATCTTCCATTAACTCCTTAATTATTTTTTTAGCTTTATTAGCTCTTTTCCCTTGAAGTCTGCAAAAAGTCCTACTTCCTAAAACTATTATATCCAACTTTATAATTTTTATTTAATATTTTATAAATTTTTCTAATATCTTATCAACTGTTATTCAGTCCCCATATTTTATTAGCTTCTATAATCACCATTAATTTTCACATATTCATAAGTTAGGTCGCACCCCCATGCAGTTACAGTTACATCACCTAATCCCATATCGATTTTTATAGTAATTTCATCTTCAATTAAAATTTTCTTTGCTATATCTTCATCAAATTCAACAGAAGCACCATTTTTACAAACTATTATGTTTCCGCCTTTACTTTCAAAGTAAACATCAACTTTTTCAGGTTCAAAATCAAGGCCTGCATATCCAAGAGCACATAAAATTCTTCCCCAGTTAGCATCTGCACCAAACATTGCAGTTTTAACAAGGCTTGAAGTTATAACACTCTTTGCAAATATAGTTCCTTCTTCTTCTGTTTTAGCACCATTTACAGTACATTCAATTAATTTAGTTGCACCCTCACCATCTTTTGCTAGTTTTTTAGCAATTGTTATAGTAACATATTTTAAGGCTTCAACGAAGTTTTCATAATCAGCATTTTTTTCAGAAATAGTAGCATTTTCAGCAAGACCATTTGCTAATATAAGTACGGTGTCATTAGTACTTGTATCACCATCAACACTGATTTTGTTATAGCTTACATTAACTGCTTCTCTTAAAGCATCTTCTAAAAGCTCTGGAGTTATTGAAAGGTCAGTAGTGATGAAGGATAGCATTGTACCCATATTTGGTTCAATCATACCAGAACCTTTAGCTATAGCTCCGATTGTAACTTTAGTACCATTAACTAAAAATTCTGCAGCACATTCTTTCTTAACTGTATCAGTAGTCATTATAGCTTCAGCAGCATTTGAACCATTATCTGATAATTCTTCTATTAAAGTAGGGATTCCATTTTTTATTGCTTCAGCATTTATTGGAACTCCAATTACACCAGTTGAAGCGATTAGTACATCTTCCTTTGGTATATTTAATTTTTCTGCTAAGGTATTTGCTATATCATTAGCCTTATCTATTCCATCTTGGCCTGTACAACAGTTAGCATTACCACTATTACATATAATTGCTTGTGCTTTTTTATCTTTTAAATGTTCTTTTGTAACATATATAGGAGCACATTTTACTTTGTTATTTGTGTACATACCAGCACCAATGCATGGAACCTTGGAGTATACTAGGGCTAAATCCTTTTTTGTAGTACCATCTTTAACGCCACAATGTATTCCAGAAGCCAAAAATCCCTTTGGTGCGGTTACACTTTTATTTAATACTGTATAATTCATAATTAATATCCTCCTTTTAAATTTCTATAATCACCGGTTACTCTAATATATTCATAAGGTAAATCACATCCCCAGCAAGTAACACAGGTATTTTTATTAGAAAATATAATTTTTATTTTTATCTCATCATCGTCTTCTAAAAGTTGTTTTAATTTTATGTCCTCGATATCCTTAGAAGAACCATTTTCACATATTTGAATACTAGTTTTGGTATTTGAAATATAAATATTAAGGTTATTAATATCAAAACTATCATTAATAGAAGAGAGTGCATTTATTATTTTTCCAAAATCTAAATTAGATTGAAATAGTGAAGCTTTTATCAATTTAGATGTAATTATTTTTTTGGATATTCTTTCACAGGCATCTTCTGTATCTGCACCACAGACGGTACATTCAAGAAGCTTTGTCGCACCATCACCATCTCGTGCTATCTCTCTTGCAAGAGAAATATTTAGTTTGTTTAGTGCTTTTACAAAAGAGTAGTATCTGTCGTCCTTTGTATCTATAAGCTTATTTTTACTAAGACCATTTGCCATTATAAGTACTGTATCATTTGTACTTGTATCACCATCAACACTAATTCTGTTATAGCTTAAATTAACACTTTCAATTAAGGCTTCTTTAAGAAGATTGGGTTCAATTGCTATATCAGTAGTTATAAATGATAAAATAGTCCCCATATTAGGATGAACCATGCCTGAACCTTTTGAAATAGCTCCAATTGTTACAATAGAATCATCTATTTTAAACTTTATTGCATAGCTTTTTGGATATTTATCAGTAGTTAAAATAGAGTAGGCGGCATCTTCATTTCCAGATTTTGATAAATTCTTTGTTAAATTAGATATTTGTTTTTTTATGAGTTCAATTTTAAGCTGAGTACCAATTACACCAGTAGATGCTACTAATACTTCATCAGGATTAATGTTTAGTGCTTTTGCTTGAATAATAGTCATTTCAAGAGCTTTTTTTAAGCCATCATCACCTGTACAAGTATTAGCATTCCCACTATTACAAATAATAGCTTGTACATTAGGATTTTTTAAATGTTCTTTAGTAATATAAATAGGAGCTGCTTTTATTACATTTTTCGTAAATACACCTGCTGCAATAGCTGGAACTTCTGAGTAGATTAAGGCTAAATCCTTTTTTACTCTTTTTAGTCCACAATGCAGACCAGAAGCTAGGAAACCTTTTGGTGTAGTAACACCACCTTTTATTATTTTAAAATCCAATATAATCATCCTTTATAATGCAAATTGACACCTTAAAAATAGGGTGTCATTATGTAATAAAGAATTGAAATAATACTAAATAAGTAACATTTCAATTCTTTAATATTAGTTATTATTTACGGTTTTTAGTTTCTTTAATGAATTTATTTAAAGCATCTAATTGAATTTGAACTGATTTAGTTGAAGGTCCACCAATTACCTTACGTTCTTCAACACAAGTTGAAAGGTCAATGGCATTAAAGATATCATCTTTAAATAGTTCTGAGAAACCTTTAAATTCTTCCATAGATAATTCATCAATAGCTTTGTCATTATTTATGCAGTATAGTACGATTTCACCAACAACTCCATGTGCAGTTCTAAATGGCATACCATTTTTAACAAGATAGTCAGCAACATCTGTTGCATTTGTGAATCCACCAGCAGCACCTTTTCTCATATTTTGAACATTTACTTTCATTGTATCTATCATTCCAGTAAAAGTTCTAAGAGATAATTCAGCTGTATCTATAGCATCGAATAATGCTTCTTTATCTTCTTGCATATCTTTATTATACGCTAAAGGAATTCCTTTCATAACAGTTAGAAGAGTCATTAAGTCTCCATAAACTCTACCAGTCTTTCCTCTGATAAGTTCAGCTACATCAGGATTTTTCTTTTGTGGCATGATTGAACTTCCAGTACTGTATTCATCATCTAACTCAATGAACTTAAATTCATTTGTACACCAAAGAATAATTTCTTCAGAAAATCTTGATAAGTGCATCATTATCATAGATAAAGCAGAAAGTGCTTCTATAACATAATCTCTATCAGAAACAGAATCTAAGCTATTTAAAGTTACACTTGAGAAACCAAGCTCTTTAGCAACTAATTCTCTATCAATCGGATAAGTAGAAGTTGCAAGTGCACCAGAACCTAGTGGCATATCATCAGTTCTCTTTTGAGCATCTTGAAGACGACCAATATCTCTTTTAAACATTTCAGCATAAGCTAAAAGATGATGCGCAAGAGTAATTGGTTGAGCCTTTTGCATATGAGTGTAACCAGGCATTATTGTTGTAGTATTTTCAGATGCCTTATTATATAAAACTTCTTGAAGAGCAACAACATCATCTATGATGCTGTCTAATGCTCTTATTAAATGTAATCTTAAATCTAAAGTTACTTGGTCATTTCTGCTTCTTCCAGTGTGAAGCTTTTTACCAGCATCTCCGATAAGTTCAGTTAAAGTTCCCTCAGAAAAGCTGTGAATATCTTCAGCTGTAGGATCTATTTCAATTTCACCGTTGTCTATTTTAGATAATACATCTTTTAAACCAGCTTGTATTTTTTCACTGTCTTCTTGAGGTATTATGTTTTGCTTTCCAAGCATTTTAGCATGAGCTATACTTCCTTCTATATCTTCCTTGTACATTCTTGAATCTACGTTTATAGAAGAGTTGAAGTCATTAACTAACGCATTAGTTCCCTTTTTGAAACGTCCGCCCCATAATTTCATAATTATTTTTCCTCACTTTTTTTAGCAGCATTCATTTTAGCTTGAACTGTTATAGGTAGTCCAAATAAATTAATGAATCCAGCTGAATCATTTTGATTGTAAACAGCATCTTCACCAAAAGTAGCATATTCTTCACTATATAATGAATATGGAGAAGTCATACCAGCATTTACGATATTTCCTTTATAAAGTTTTAATTTAACTTCACCAGTAACATTTTCTTGAGTCTTAGTAACAAAAGCAGATAAAGCTTCTCTAAGTGGAGTATACCATTGTCCATTGTATACAATGTCAGCAAACTTTAATGCAACTTGTTCCTTGTAGTGAGCTGTTTCTTTATCTAAGCAGATTTCCTCAAGTGCTTTATGAGCAGTGTAAAGAATTGTTCCACCTGGAGTTTCATATACACCTCTTGATTTCATACCAACAAGTCTGTTTTCAACCATGTCGATAATACCGATAGCATTTTCTCCACCAATTTTATTTAATTCTTCGATAAGCTTAACGCTGTTCATCTTGTTACCATTTAATGCAACAGGAACACCTTTTTCAAAAGAAAGTGTGATATAAGTTGCCTTATCTGGAGCATCTTCTAAAGTTTTAGATAATTCTAGGATTTTTTTATAGTCTGGTTCGTTAGCAGGATCTTCTAAGTCTAATCCTTCATGGCTTAAATGCCAAAGGTTCATATCTTTACTGTAGTTTGTTTCATAGCTTATTTTTATAGGTACATTTCTGTCTAAAGCATATTGAATTTCTTCTTCTCTAGATTTGATATCCCAAACTCTCCATGGTGCAATAATTTCCATATCTGGAGCGAAAGCTTTGATAGCAAGTTCAAATCTTACTTGGTCATTTCCCTTACCAGTACATCCGTGGCAGATAGCTTCAGCACCTTCAAGTTTTGCGATTTCAACCATTCTCTTTGCAATTATAGGTCTTGCAAATGAAGTTCCTAGTAGGTACTTTCCTTCATATATAGCATTTGCTTGAATTGTAGGGATGATATAATCGTCAACGAAATCTTGAGTTAAATCTTCAATATATATTTTTGAAGCTCCAGTTTTTAAAGCTCTTTCTTCTAATCCTTCTAATTCTGATTTTTGTCCAACATTACCTACAACAGCAATTACTTCACATCCATAATTCTCTTTAAGCCAAGGAATAATAACTGATGTATCTAATCCTCCTGAGTAAGCTAAAACAACTTTGTTAAATTTTTTCATTAATATTGCCTCCCAACTAAAACTTACATTATTTATTATGTATATGATTATATATCTTTATGAATAATTATGCAACATTTTTCATAAAAATGCATAAAATTTCATTCGTATACAACTAATTATATAATTTTTAAGCAAAAATGTACAGAAGTAAGGGAGAAAACATACATTAAAAAATATTTTCTAAGGAAAGGGTATTTAAAGCACGTATATTTTGAGCAGTATATTTTAAAATATGAAGGGAAGCATGGCTTTCAGAATTGTCCCTACATTCAACATATAAATTGAGTTTGAGGGTTTCATTGAATAGTAGGTCAAAGTCTGAATGATTTATATATAATGCTATAATGCGTTTGTTATCAGTGATTTCAGTAATCAATTTATCAGTTTTTATAAGGGCAGTTTCCCAATTTTTATCATTAATTAATATTTCTAATTCGTTACATGTATTTTCAATATTATTGCAAAGAGAGCTTAAATTGTTATTTGCATAAATAACAAACATTAGAATAGATAAGAATAAAATTGATGATATAAATATTCTTTTTATAATAATCATCTCCTATCTGACTTAGTAAATAATTGATATCTAAAATTACCATTAGTATCTAGCATTGCAATCATAACATTTTTTATTGAATTAATATTATTTTCCTTAAGTAAGGATAAAATTTTATCTTTAGTTATGAAATTTAAGACATTTTTGTTTAATCTGCCATCTGAAATTAGAAGTTTAGGAAATTTAGGGTTAACTAGAGATTTATTAGAATCATATGGAATAACAGAAATATTGCCATTGTTCTCTAAAATTGCATATTGGATATTCTCTAAATCATAATAATCTAATAGCCGTAATTCTTCTATTAATTCTTCTATAGTTATTTGTTGCTTTTTTAATGCAGTATATATAATCTTTCCTTTACTAATAATTATTGTTGGTTCACCATCAATTACTCTTCTTAAAAATGCTGATTTTAATTGTAAGAGAGAAAGTATATTTTTTAGTAGAAGTAATGTTATTATAGGTATTATTCCTAAAAGCAGTGGCAAACGGTTATCCTGCATAGGCTGACAGGCTAAATCAGATATCATTATTGTAATTACAAGCTCGAAGGGTTCAAGCTCAACAATTTGTCTTTTACCCATTAACCTCAAAACTACAACTATTAAAAAATATAGAATAATGGTTCTAATAAAAACAATCATCATATTAAAATACACCTCAAAAATATTGTTACAAAATTAATAATATTTATGCATTTATTTTTACAATATCTTTATTTTTGTATATAATATAAAGTGTATGTAAATTTAATAAAGAAGGAGTGTGGTTTCAAATGAAAAAGTTTACAATAAATTATAATGGAAAAGATATAGAAGTTAACGAAGGAGAGATTTTTAAAAATATAGTTGAAGAAGAAGATGCTGTTTTATGTATTCTTAATGGTACTGATTTTGAATTAACTCAGAAGATACCATATTCAGGGCGAATGGAGATTTTAACTTCAAATACAGAAGTAGGATGGAATATATACTCTAGAACACTCCAATATATTTTTATTAAAGCCTCATTAGATATATTTAAGGATGCAAAGATTGTAATACAACATTCAATTTCAAGAGGAATCTTTGGAGAAATATTAAAAGAAGGCGAGCTTACAGAAGAGGATATAAGCTTAATTAAAAAGAGGATGCAAGAGCTTATTGATAAAGATATCAAGATAAATAAAATTTCAGTACCTAGAGAAAAGGCAATAGAAATATTTAAAAATTATAATATGCTAGACAAGGTAAAGCTATTATCTCAAATTGAATTACAAAATGTAAGTTTATATGAATTAGATGGAAGATATGATTATTTTTATGGTCCAATGGCATATTCGACAGGGATAATAAAAGCTTATGATTTAATAAAATATGCTCATGGATTTGTTTTAAGAAATCCAGAAAAAGAGAACGTTAATATACTTGGAAAGTTTATAGAACAAAAAGGATTAGCAAAGGTATTTTATGAAACAGAAGAGTGGCTTAATGTACTTGGGATTGGTGAAGTTGGAAGCTTAAATGAAAAGGTATTAAGCAGAGAAAAAAAGGAGCTAATGCTTACCTCAGAAGCTTTACATGAAAAGAAAATAGCATACATAGCAGATAATATAGTGAAAAAACCAAGCATAAAGATGGTTTTAATCGCTGGACCTTCTTCATCAGGAAAAACAACATTTGCTAATAGATTAGGTATACAGCTTAGAGTAAATGGTCTTGTTCCAGTCAAAATATCTCTAGATGATTATTTTGTAGAAAGAGAATTTACGCCAAGAGATGAAAATGGAGACTACAATTTTGAGTGCATTGAAGCAATCGATATAAAATTGTTCAATGAAAATTTGATTGATATATTAAATGGTAAAAAGGTAAGATTACCTTCTTATAACTTTAAAACAGGTAAAAGAGAATGGTACAAAGAGGAATTTGAATTTCCTAAGAATGGAATATTAATAGTTGAAGGGATTCATGGATTAAATCCACTTCTTACAGAAAAAATACCAGCAGAAAATAAATATAAAGTATATATTTCTGCATTGACTCAGTTAAATATTGATAATCATAATAGAATTGCTACAACAGATGTAAGAAAGGTAAGAAGAATTGTAAGAGATTATCTATCAAGAGGATATGATGCTGAAGAAACTTTAAAAATGTGGCCATCAATAAAAAAAGGAGAAAAGAAAAATATATTTGTGTTCCAAGAGGAAGCTGATGATATGTTTAATTCAACATTGCCATATGAATTATGTGTACTAAAGCCATATGCAATTCAACAACTTGATAAGATAGGACCAGAGAGTCCAGTATATGGAGAGGCTATAAGGTTAAAATCATTTTTAAGCTTTTTTAAGGAAATAAGTGTTAATGATGTATTAGGAAATTCGATTTTAAGAGAGTTTATTGGTGGCAGTTATTTTTATGAATATTAAAACTTTGCTTATAAATAAGAACCAATACGGATAATGTCCTTATTGGTTCTTATTCATTTTTACAATTAAATTATAATATTTACACAATCTTAAAAAATAATACATATTTTTTTATTATAATATATGTAAGAAGATAATTTTTTTGGAAGGAGATATAATGTTTGAAGGAATATGTATATAGAGATTATTTAAGAAAACCCTTTAGGTCGTTAATGTGGATTATTATTTATATTTCTTCAATGTTTCTAATTGGAGGAATAATTTCATATATTAAATTAGGAAAAGAATTTAAACAAGAGTTTTTTATATATTACATATCAGTATTTGGTGCACTTATAACAACAATTACATTAACTTTTTTTATAATATATTTACTTAGTATAAGAAAATTAAGAGAAGTGAAGTATATACTAGGTGGTAAACATTTAATTTTTAAGTGTAATAATAAGACTAAATTTTATGCGTATAAGGATATTATAAAAGTAGAAGCAGCACCTATATTTGTGAGTTTTGGAAGTATAAATATAAAGTTTGAGAATGCAAATTTTAATATTACTGTAAAGGTTAAAGATAGTAATTTATTTATTAAAGAATTAAAAGAAAAGCTTGATTCATTAGGAATGCAAAATAAATATAATGAAAAAAAATTAATTATGGCATATAGAAATGCTGGATATAGCAATGATAGTTGGGAGAGATTACAAAGTACCTTATTTATTTTGCCACCAACTATTGGTATATGTGTTGTTTTAGCGTTTATATGTTCATTTTTTATTAATGAACTATTAGTTACTCTTGTAGTTGTATTATTATTATTTTTATATCCTATATTAGTATTATTATTTTCTGAATTATATTTGGCTTTAAAATATATTTACTTTCTTAATAAAGAAAGCTTTGAAATTAAAATTAGAGATGAGGATATGGAGAAAAATACATATAGAAATATATCACTAATGTTGTTTGCAATTTTAGTTGTGGGTATAATAATTTATATAAAGAGTTGTTAAAGAGGAAATAATAATGAAGGATAGTAAAGCAATATTAAAAGAATATTTTGGATATAATGAATTTAGAAAGGGTCAAAATAATATTATACAAAGAATATTAAATTATGAAGATATTTTTTGTGTGATGCCAACTGGCTTTGGTAAATCTATATGTTATCAGATTCCAGCACTATTATTTGATGGAATTACTATTGTAATAACACCATTAATTTCATTAATGAAAGACCAGGTAGACTCTCTTACATTATGTCAAATATCTGCTTCATATATAAATTCCACTTTAGACAGTAAAAATATGAGTTCTATACTTAATAATTTGAAAAACAATATCTATAAAATTATTTATGTATCACCAGAAAGACTGAGGTCTGATGATTTTATTAGGGTAATTACAGATATAAAGGTATCTCAGATTGTTATTGATGAGGCACATTGTGTTTCAGAGTGGGGACACGATTTTAGAAAAAGCTATTTGAATATAAAAGGATTTATCAAGAAATTTAAGAAAAGACCAGTAGTATCTGCTTTTACAGCTACAGCTACAAAGGAAGTAAGAGATGACTCTATAGACTTACTAGGATTAAATAATCCGTATATATATTTAGGTGATATTGATAGGAAGAATTTAATTATTAATATATATAAAGAAGAGGATAAGTTAGATAAGATTCGTTCAATTTTAGATAAATCAGAGGATGAGTCAGGGATAATTTATTGCCTTTCGCGTGTAGAGGCAGAAGACCTATATAAAATTTTAAGAGAGTATAATTATAATGTAGGGATATATCATGGAGGCATGGAGGATTCACTAAAAGAGAGTATGCAAGAGGACTTCCTCTGTGAAAAAATAAAAATTATGATATGTACAAATGCATTTGGAATGGGAATTAATAAGTCAAATATCAGATTTATAATTCATAGCTCCATACCAAAGAATATAGAAAGCTATTATCAGGAAATCGGAAGAGGTGGGCGAGATTCTAATATATGTGAATGTCATCTTTTGTATAATAGAGAAGATATAAGAAGAGTAGAATTTCTTATAAATAAGTCTACTGATTTTAATCTTAGGCAAGTGGCATTAAAAAAATTACAGTCATTAATTAATTTTTGTGAAGAAAGGGATTGTTATAAGAAATATTTAGTTAATTATTTTCAAGGCTTTTATCTAGATGAATATTGTGGAGTGTGTAGTAATTGTATTAAAGATGACAGAGTTAAGGATTATACGATAGAAGTTCAAATGATATTATCTACAGTATTTAGAACAAGAGAAAAGTATGGAATATCAGTAATTGTAGATATATTAAAGGGTATTAAGGGACCTAAGATAATAAGCAATGAGTTATTTAATATTACTACCTTTGGAATAATGAAGGGAAGTAATACTTCATTTATAAAAGCTATAATAAATGAGATGTTGAAAAAAAATATTGTATCTTTAAAAGAAGGAACATATTCTATTTTGAAGCTTAATAATAATTCTATAAGGGTAATTAAAGGAATAGATAAGGTGTATTTTTCTATAAAGGAACAGAGTACAGCACAAAATAAGGAATTATTTAAAGAGCTTAGGTTATGGAGAAAAGAAAGAGCTGAAAAGGATAGAATTAGACCTTATATTATCTTTTCTGATACAACACTTATTGATATATGTAATATTATGCCTAAATCTTTGGAGGAGTTATTAGAAATAAGAGGTGTTGGAGAAAAGAAGATAGATAGATATGGAAAAGAAATAATAAATATAATAAAAAAATACTAAGAAGAATAAGTATTAGATAGTAGATACTTATTCTTTTTTTATTATTAAATACTAATATTTATTATAGAGTATGAATATATTTTTATTAAGGAGGGGTGGAAAATGAATTTCAGAGAGTTTATTGAAAATGATAGAGAAAATAGAAATAAAGAAAATTTTAAGGGGACATTTTTAGATTATCTAGAACTTGTTAAGGAAAAGCCTGAAACTATGGGGCAGTTAGCTCATCAGAGGATTCATAATATGATTCTAGAAAAAGGCATAGATACATTAAAGGCTGAGGAAAATCCAAGGGTGAAAAAAATTTATGGTAATGAAACAATAAGAAAATATGGTTTCTTTAAGGATGACTTTTTTGGTATTGACAAGGTAATAATGAAGATAGTAAATTATTTTAACTCAGCAGCTATGAAAGGAGAGGAGTCTAGGCAAGTATTATATTTAGTTGGACCTGTTGGGGCAGGTAAATCTTCTTTAGTTGAAAGTTTAAAAAAGGCTCTTGAGATGTGTGCACCAATTTATGCATTAGAGGGATGTCCTATGCATGAGGAGCCTCTACATTTAATTCCAAAACATTTAAGAGGTGAGTTTCAAGAACATTTAAATGTTCAGATTGAAGGAGATTTATGTCCAGTATGCAGATATAGATTAAAGCATGAATTTAATGGAAGGTATGAGGAGTTTCCAGTTGTAACAAAGAAGTTTTCTATAAGGTCTAGAATGGGGGTAGGGGTTGTACCACCAGTTGACCCTAATAACCAAGATACATCTATATTAAATGGTTCTATTGATATTTCTAAAATGGACTTATATTCAGAAGATGACCCAAGAATATTTTCTTTAAATGGTGCTTTTAATGTAGGAAATAGAGGACTTGTGGAGTTTATTGAGGTATTTAAAAATGATGTGGAATATTTGCATACAATAATTACAGCAACTCAAGAGAAGTCAGTACCATCACCAGGAAAAGGCTCAATGATTTACTTTGATGGAGTTATAGTTGCACATTCTAATGAAGCAGAATGGAATAAATTTAAATCAGACCATACAAATGAAGCTATTTTAGACAGAATAGTAAAAATAGAAGTTCCTTATTGTTTAGAGCTTGATGAAGAGAAAAAAATATATGAAAAGATATTAAGAAAGAGTAATTTTAAGGCACATATTGCACCTCATACAATTGAAGTTGCAGCAATGTTTGCGATTTTATCAAGACTTAGTCCTTCAACTAAGGTTGATGCTATGACTAAACTTAAAATATATAATGGTGAGGAGATTGTTGAAAAGGGAACGACTAAGCGTATTGACATAAATGAACTTAGGGAAGAGGCTGGAAATGGTGAAGGGATGAAGGGAATATCCACTAGATTTATTATTAAAGCAATTGATAATGCTTTATCTAGTTCTGAATATAATTGTATAAATCCTCTTTCAATTATGGAAAGTATAATTAAGTCTATAAAGGAAATGGATATTGGTTCTGATGAAAAAAAGAGGTATTTAGGTTTTGTACAAGATAATATTAGAAAAGAATATAACAAGGTGTTAGAAAAAGAGATAACTAAAGCCTTTATTCATTCTTTTAAAGAGCAGGCTGAGAGTCTCTTTAATAATTATATAGATAATGCAGAAGCTTTTGTAAATAAAAGCAAAATTAAGGATTGCTCAACTGGAGAAGAATTAAATCCAGATGAAGAATTTATGAGAAATATAGAAGAGCAGATAGGTGTTTCTGAGTCTTCAAGTAAGGGATTTAGGTCTGATGTAACATCATATATGTTTTATGTAGTTAGAAATGGAGGACGTTTAGACTATACCTCTTATGAGCCATTAAAGGAAGCGATAGAAAAGAAGCTTATAGCCTCTGTTAAGGACTTATCAAGGATAATTACAAAATCAAGAGTTAGGGATAAGGAACAGAATGAAAAATATAATGCTATGGTAGGAGAAATGAAAAATGCTGGTTATTGTATGCATTGTTGTGATGTAATACTTAAATATGCAGCAAATAACTTGTGGAAGGATTAAGCTATGGGGGTATTTAGAAATAATAGTGAAAATATATTAGAGCATGATAGGTCTATTGAGGATAGAAGAAGACATAGACAGCTAGTTGAAAAATCAATTAAGGAGAATTTAGGTGACATTCTTTCAGAAGAGAGCATAATTGGGGAAGGTAAGAATAAGAAATATAAAATTCCCATAAGAGGAATTAAAGAATATCAATTTATTTATGGCAAGAATTCTAGTAATGTTGTTTCAGGCGTAGGAAAAGAAAAACGGGGAGATAAAATATCTAGTGGGGAAAAGAGTAATGGTGGTAAGATTGGGGGTGCTGGTAATGAAGAGGGAGAGGATATATATGAGACTGAAATTACACTTGAGGAACTACTTGATTATATAATTGAAGATTTGGACCTTCCTAATTTAGATAGAAAGAAGTATTCTGAAATTATCACAGAGGGAGTGGCTAAAAAGAGAGGATATCAAAATCATGGGATAAGACCAAGAATGGCAAAAAGAAAGACTGTTATGTGTAAAATAGTAAGAAAACAGGGAAAGAAGAGGGCTCTTAGGGAGGCTGAAAAAGAAAATCTTGAGGAAAGATTTCCATTTAGAGAGGAAGATTTGAGATATTATAAAGTGAAACAAAAGCCTAAAAGAGAAAGTAATGCGGTTATGATCTTTATTATGGATATTTCGGGTTCTATGGATACTACTAAGAAATATTTAGCACGTTCTTTCTTTTTCGTGATTTCTAAATTTTTAAGAAAAAAATATAACAATATAGCATTTGAATTTATTTCACATACAACTGTAGCTAAGGTCGTTGATGAATATGAATTTTTTCATAAAGCAGAATCTGGCGGAACTTATATATCTAGTGGGCTTAATCAAGCACTTGAAATAATCAAACAAAAATATCCACAGAAAATGTGGAATATTTACCCTTTGTATGCATCAGATGGGGATAATTGGGCTGAAGATAATGAAAAAGCTATTCAAGCTGTTAAAGATTTATGTGAGTGTAGCAATATGTTTGGATATATTGAATTACTGCCATCTACTTATTCAACAACAATGTATTATAGATTTACTAAGGAAATTGAAGATTCTAAGTTCACTCCTGTAATTGTTAAGGAAAAGAGAGATTTATGGGAGGCTGTTAAGGAGATTCTTAGTAAGGAAATGAAGGAGGAATAAGTTGTGGAGTATAGCATATCAGATTTAGAAGCATGGAATGAAATAATTGAGAAAAAAGTTAAAGAATTTAATTTAGATGTGTATGAGCAGGAATTTGAAATAATAAGCTTTAATGAGATGCTTGGATATGAAGCATATGTTGGTATGCCTACACGATATCCACATTGGAGTTTCGGTAAGGCATATGAAAAAAATAAATTATTATATTCTTATAACCTTACAGGTCTTCCTTATGAGATGGTTATTAATTCCAATCCTTGTCTAGCATATTTGATGAAGGATAATACTCTCTTATTACAGATATTAACTATGGCACATGTTTATGGACACAATGATTTTTTTAAAAATAATAGGCTGTTTAGAGAGGGAACAAGAGCAAAATATTCGTTAGAAATGTTTAATATTGATAGTAAGATTATAAGAGATTATATCAATTCACCTAGTATAGGTTATGAAAAGGTAGAGAGAATATTAGATGCAGCACATTCTATCAGATACAATATTAATAGGGTGATTGGAACAAAGCTTAAAAGCCAGCAAGAAATAAAAGAGGAATTAATTGATGATTATGAAAATAAGATAGAAAATGCAGATATATTTAATGGTGAAGAGATAGTAATGCCAGATTTAGATAAACTACCTTTAGAGCCATATGATGACATTGTAGGATTTATTATTGAATATGGTAAGCTTGAAGAATGGGAGAAGGATATACTTAGGGTGGTTAAACGTGAAACTGAGTATTTTCTTCCTCAAATCGAAACAAAGATTATGAATGAAGGTTGGGCTAGTTTTTGGCATTACAATATTTTGAAGTCTTTAAATCTTTCTGAAAAATTGCACTTTGAATTTTTAAAAAGGCATAATGATGTAGTGGCGCCAGTAAGATATGGTTTAAATCCATACTATTTAGGTTTTAGAATTTTTGAGGATATAGAAAAACGCTATGGAAGAGAAAAAATATTTGAAGTCAGATATTTAGAGAGAGATTCTTAATTTATAAGAAAATATTTGACAAGGGATTTATGTGAAGAGCTTCATTTGTTTGAATATAGCAAGAGAACTATTGATTATGTTATTGAAGAGGTTTCTGATGAGCAAGGTTGGAAAAAGATAAGAGATAATTTAGCTGATAATTGTGGAATGGGAGCAATACCTTTTATTAGAGTAGTAGAGTATGACAAAAAAAGAAATAGATTATTGCTTGAACATGTTTTTGATGGAAGGGAGCTAGAAATAGTATATGCCAAGGAGACTATTAAAAATCTACAACAGCTATGGGGAGGAAGTATAGTGATACAAACTAAAACTAAGGATGGAAAAAGTTTTGGTATATACTGCAATGAAGATAAGCAAGTTAGTCTTATTGATGGTAACACAAATTAGACAATCTTAATAAAATATAAAGTAAAAGATATTTTTGAGGTAGTATATGAAGCTAGAAGGAAGTCAAACAGAAAAAAATTTGTATAGGACTTTTGCTGGTGAATGTAGAGCTAGGACTAAATATAATTTTTATGCAGAAGAGGCCGTATGTGAAGGTTATAGGTGGATAGCGGAAGTTTTTAATCAGATAGCAGATACTGAAAAGGCTCATGCAAGGGAAGCATATAGAAGGTATTTAAATAAAATTGGAGATGTAGAAAGTAACTTAAAGGATTCAATAAAAGGAGAATTAGAAGAAAATAGGAAGGTATATAAAAAGTATGAAGAAGAGGCAAGAGAAGAGGGCTTTAAAGAAATAGCAGATTTTTTTAAGGAGTTACAGGAAGTTGAAGAAATACATGCAATTAGATATAGTGAATTTTTAAAGAAGCTTGAAGAGAATAAACTATATAAATCTGATAAAACTGAATTGTGGGAATGTATGAACTGTGGATATATTTATGAAGGAAAGGAAGCACCTGAAAACTGTCCGTTATGTAAGTATCCACGAGGGTATTTTAAATTAGTTTGTAAGTCTGAAATAATTTAGTAAAGAAGAGAGTGTTATGATATATAGGCATCCAGAGAAATATATTGTTAAGGTTGGATATATAAAATTTGATGAAGAAATGTATAGAAATGTTAAATTTGAGTTTGATGAAAATAATATTGAAAGTGAAATTGATGAAGAGTATATTAGAAATTCAATAAATATCTCTTAGGAATAAAATTCCTGGTACTAGAATATATTTTAGCACTAGGAATTTTATTTTGGGGAGAGAAATGGCATATAAAGAGGTAATTAGAAGACAATATGAAGATTTAAATAATTTAAGTAGTATGCTAAGAAATTATATAGAGATTTACAGGCTTTTAATAAGTAGTACTTCTGAGTTAAATAATACCTCTATAATAAAAAAGGGGGAATTGAAAAAAGCTATTGAGAGAATAGATGATGTTGGGGATATAATAGATGAGATATTAAAAATAATTAAAAAGTGTGAAGGTACTTATATTAAATATTGCTTTACACAGAGTGAAATAATTTCAAACAATTTTCAGAAGGAAGATATATTAACTGAGATTCATAATGAACTTGATATGCATAATGAAAAAGAGTAGGAATACCCTACTCTTTAATGTTAACGCTTTTTTAATTTTAATGTGCATACCATTAAATATGCACCCACTATCATAAGTATGATTGCTACTACTAATAGTTTCGTTGTATATAACGATATAATTGCAAATAGTGCAAGTACACATCCTGTAATTGTTATAGGAACTCCAGTATAAACACCATCAAAGCTTGAAACATTATATCTTGCTAATCTGAAAGCTCCACATATAGGGAATGCAATTACAAGTGCATAACCAAGTAAGCCCATTGGTGCTAAGTTATCCATCTCAAACATAGTAAAGATTAGTATTGATGGTGCAACACCAAATGATACCAAGTCTGCTAAAGAGTCTAACTCTTTGCCTAATTCACTTGATACTTGAAGATACCTAGCAATTCTACCGTCATATCTATCTACTAAACCTGCAATTAAAATGAATATAGCGCTAAGAAGGAAATTTTCTTTTATTATAGATATAATAGAAAAAACTCCACAAGATAAGTTTATAAATGTAAAAATGTTAGGAATACAACTTTTCTTCATTTTATCACTCCTAAGATACTTATAAATATTATTCAATAAATTATATCATATAAAGTGCTACATAATAAAGTAAATTATTTATTTTACATAAAATATATTAATATTTACAAAATAATATAACTTATCGACAAGTAAAAGAAAGGATGTTATACTATACTTTAATATGGCTATTAGGAATTGGAGGAGAAAAATGGATAAAGTCAGATTGATTTATAATCCTTATTCTGGTGAGAATGTTATTTTAAGAGAACTAGATAGAGTTGTAAAAATGCATCAAGAAAAAGGATATGAAGTAGTCCCTTATAGAATCCAAAGAGATAAGAGTATAGATGAAGCATTAGATGATATTGAAGGATACAAATATATATTAGTATCTGGTGGCGATGGCACTGTGGATTCAGTGGTTAATGCTATGAAAAGAAAGAATGTAGACTTACCTATAGGAATATTGCCATTAGGAACTGCAAATGATTTTGCAAAGTTTTTAGGAATTCCAAATAAGGTTGAGGATGCACTTGAGAGAATATTGAAATTTAATCCTAAACCTATAGATTTAGGGAAAGTTAATGATAAGTATTTTGTTAATGTTGCAAGTACAGGACTATTGACTGATGTTTCTCAAAAGACAGATGTTAATTTAAAAAATACAATTGGTAAGCTTGCATATTATTTAAAGGGTCTTGAAGAAATACCTAATTTCAGAAAGTTAAAGGTTAAAATTACTACAGATGAGATGGTATATGATGATACAATGTATTTAATATTAGTTTTTAATGGTCAAACAGCTGGAAATCTTAGGTTAGCTACAATAGCAGAGGTTGATGATGGATATTTAGATTTAATAATAATTAAGGCTGTTCAGTTATATGAAATATTACCACTATTCATAAAAATACTAAAAGGTGATCATTTAGATTCTAAAAAAGTAGTTTATGTTAAGACTAAAAAAATAAGAATAGAAACTGATGAGGAAATTGTAACTGATATTGATGGAGAAAAAGGTCCTGATTTTCCACTAGATATAGAGTGTATAAAAGGTGGAATTAATGTTTTAGGCATAGAATAATAGGGGAGATGATATTAATGAAGACTAAAATATTTATTGATGGTAGTGCAGGGACTACAGGTTTAAGAATATATGAAAGATTCCAAAACCGTGATGATATAGAACTTATGACTATATCTGATGAATTAAGAAAGGATGCAAATGAAAGAAAAAGATTAATTAATTCTTCAGATATTACTTTTTTATGTTTACCAGATGCAGCATCTAGGGAAGCTGTTTCAATGGTTGAGAGTGATAATGTGGTTATTATTGATACTTCAACAGCACATAGAACAGAAGAGGGATGGGCTTATGGTTTTCCAGAACTATCAAAAGAGCATAGAGATAAAATTAAGAATGGAAAGAGGATAGCAGTGCCAGGATGTCATGCTACAGGATTTATCTCACTTGTTTATCCATTAATTGCAGGGGAAATATTACCAAAGGATTATCCAGTTGCTAGTTTTTCATTAACTGGTTATAGTGGTGGTGGAAAGAGTATGATAGCACAATATGAAAGCGAAAATCCTTCAAAAGAATTAGAAGCACCAAGAGAGTATGCATTAAGCCAAGAACATAAGCATTTAAAAGAAATGAAAAAAATAACAGGTTTAGATAGAGAACCACTATTCTCACCAATAGTATCAAATTATTATAGTGGTATGGTTGTATCTCTACCATTATATACAAATTTATTAAATGGTAACCAAACTCCTGAAAGTGTACATAAGTATTTATCTAACTACTATAAGGATGAAGCATTCATTAAGGTTATGCCATTTGGTGAGGAACCTGGTGAGGGTAATATGTTGAGTGGAAATGTATGTTCTGGATGGGATGGATTGCAGATATATGTTACAGGAAATGCCGATAGAATATTAGTTTCTTCAAGATTTGATAACTTAGGTAAAGGTGCATCAGGTGCAGCTATTCAATGTTTAAATATAGTTTTAGGTTGTGAAGAAAATAAAGGTTTAAATCTATAAAAGAGAGTGTCGCTATTTAAGCGACACTCCTTTTTTATGTTTATAATTATTATTTTTCTTTTTTGATGTGTTTTTATTATTTTTTGGAGGATGTGCAGGAATTAGGCATTTTTGAGAATTACCGATTAAATCTTCTCTGTGAGCTTCTATAAGTGCTTTCTTAACAATATTATAGTTTTCAGGCATAGCAAATTGAATTAAAGCTCTTTGCATATTCTTTTCGCTTTGTTTTTTAGGTGTATATACTTTTTCACCAGTAATTGGATTTATGCCTGTATAATAAATTGTAGTTGAAAGGCTTCCTGGAGTTGGATAAAAATCCTGTACTTGTTCAGGGGTATAACCCATCTTTTTAATATATTGTGCAAGTTCAATAGCTGCATTTAAGTCAGAGCCAGGATGAGATGACATTAAATATGGAACTAAGTATTGCTTTTTATCTAATTTTTTGTTTATTTCAAAATATTTATTAACAAATTTATCATATACATCACGAGTTGGCTTACCCATCTGTTTTAACACTCTTTCAGATATATGTTCGGGTGCAACCTTTAACTGCCCACTTATATGGTATTTACATAATTCGTTGAAGAAGGTTGTATCCTTATCATAAATTAAGTAATCATATCTTATACCTGAACGAATAAATACTTTTTTTATACCTTTTATGCTTCTAATCCTTCTAAGAACAGATAAGTATTCTTTATGGTCAATAATAATATTTTTACAAGGTGAAGGGAACATACATTGACGATTCTTACAAGTTCCATATTCAATCTGTTTTTTACAGGCTCTGTGCCTAAAATTAGCAGTTGGACCACCAACATCATGAATATATCCTTTAAAATCAGGTAATGTTGTAAGTAACTCAGCTTCACTAACTATTGAATCAGCATTACGTGTTTGTATTGTTCTACCTTGATGGAATGTAAGTGCACAGAAGGAACAAGAACCAAAGCATCCTCTATGGCTTGTTATTGAAAATTTTACTTCTTTAATAGCTGGAATTCCACCTTGCGCTTCATATATTGGATGATATGTTCTCATATAAGGAATATTATATGTAAAGTCCATTTCTTCATTAGTCAAAGGAGTCTGAGGGGGATTTTGAACTAAATACCTATCTAAGTGTTTTTGATATATACCTCTTCCATTTACTGGGTCTTGCTCGTAATATTCAAGCTTATAAGCTTCTGCATAAGCCATCTTATCAGTAGAGACATCTTCAAATGAAGGCACTTCCACATAGTTTTTTAAATTAGATACATCTTTTGTTAAATAGCATGTTCCTAATATATTAGTCATTGAATCAATGCTAGCTCCATATCTAAACATCTCAGCAATTTGAACAACAGTTTTTTCTCCCATTCCATACATTAGTAAGTCTGCTTTTGAATCTAATAATATACTTTTTCTAACCTTATCTGACCAGTAATCATAGTGTGCAAAACGTCTAAGACTAGCTTCGATACCACCTATTAATATTGGTACATTTTTAAATGCTTCTTTTATTCTATTACAATAAACAATTACAGCTCTATCCGGTCTAAATCCAGCCTTTCCGCCGGGAGAGTAAAAATCATCATGTCTTTTCTTTTTTGCAGCTGTATAATGATTAACCATTGAATCTATATTTCCTGAATTGACTAGAAATGCATATTTAGGCTGACCTAATTTTTTAAAATCAGTAGTGTCATGCCAATTGGGTTGTGCTATGATACCAACTGTAAAACCATTTGCTTCTAAAGTTCTTCCAATTATAGCTGTTCCAAAAGAAGGATGGTCTACATAAGCATCACCAGTAACAATAATGAAATCTAGCTGTTTAATTTTTCTTTTTTGTAAATCTTCCATTGATATTGGAAGAAAGTCTTTTGCAAGTTTCATAAATTTCTGCTACTCAAAATATGGTCAAATATATCCATATTGAGAATTTTCCTTCTTCATAGAACCTCGCCTCGCCTAAGCTACTACAATTTGGTATAGTTCTCCAAAGGCTTAAATTCCGAAGTTAGCCCTCCGTACATATATAAGTGCTTTTGTTTTTAAGCTATCTTATATTTTTTAGCATTTTTAAGATTAATACTTGCATTTAAATCTCTATTGATAATAAGTCCACAGTTACATTTATAAACTCTATCTTTAAGTTTTAAATCTTTCTTAATCTCTCCACAACTACTACAAGTTTTACTTGATGGATAAAATCTATCAACTATTCTAAGTTCTATATTATTTTCTTTGCACTTAGAAATTAGCTTTGTTCTAAACTCAAAGAATTTTTGACTTGCTATTGCTTTAGATAAATGCTTATTCTTCATCATTCCACTTACGTTTAAATCTTCTATAGTTATATAGCTTGGTTTTTGCTTTACTATTGAAGATAATGTTTTATTAATATAATCAGTTCTTATATTACTTAATCTTTGATGAAGTTTTTGTACTTTGAATATTTGTTTTTGAATATTTTGACGAGTAGCTTCTCCTTTCTCTTTTTTATTTCTTATTTTTAAACTCTCATATTTCCTTGAAAGTTTTCTTTGTTCTCTTTTTAATTTCTTTTCAATTTTCTTGACCTTTGAAGTTTTATTTATATTCTTATAAACTTTGTTATTACTACATATTGCAAAATCTTTGATTCCTACATCAATTCCCATACCTTCATTATTAGATTTTGATACTTGAATATTATCTTCATGAACTAATATAGAAACATAGTATCTATCAGCTTTTTGACTAACTGTTCCACTCTTAACTATTGAATTTGTAGGAATATATCCAAATTCTTTTAATCTTACCCATCCAAGAGTAGGTATTTTTACTCTATGTCTTTCAATAGTCCAATCAGTTTTATTATTCTTAGGAAAGTAAGCTTTTACATCTTGATTTTTCTTTTTCTTAAACTTAGGAAATCCTTTAATCTTTTTAAAGAAATCTCTAAACGCTCTATCTCCATTCATAATAGCCTGTTTAGTAGCTTTAGAAGATACATCTTTAATCCATTTTTTATCTTGATTATTAGGTATGTATTCATTATTTAACCATTTGGCAAAATCCATTCCACTAATAAACTTTCCTTCTCTTTTATAAACTTCTTTATTATAAGCAATATAAAAATTATATATAAATCTCGATACACCAATGGTTTGATGTATCTTATCTTTTTGTTCTTGAGTTGGTTTAATTTCTATTTTGTATGCTCTTTTCAACTTCTTCATCCTCTCTGATTTTATTCTTGTATTTTCTTAAACCATATATTCTATCATCTACTATTATTCCCTTAGCATTAGCATATTATCTAAGAAATTCTACTTAATTTTTTAAATCATCTTTTTGATTAGAAGTTGAAACTCTTGTATAAATAATATTTTTTCTATTGTTACCTTCTTTATTAATACCTTTGTACTCAAGATATTGCTCCTAAATTAATAAAATATCAAAAATATATTAACATAGTAATAAAGCATTTACAAATAATCATTTTTATGTTTACATTTTTAGTGGTTGAAAATATAATATAAAAGGAAGAAAAGATAAAGGTGGTGTAGATAATGGAGGAAGTACCTCATAGTAGTATAGAAAATCCAAAACTGAAAAAACTTCTAGGGAGGGACTTATACATTATTTACTGATTTTTGTATAGCCTCTCTATGAAGTGTATAGGAGGCACAGAAATGAAAAGATTAACAGATTTTAATTATACAGATATCCTTAATAAAAAAATTACAGATGAGTTTGGATATATAATTGGAGAGTTAAAAGATATTTATGTGAGTACAGATGAAGGTTCGCCAAGAATAATTGGATATATGCTAAAGAAAAATGGAGCAATATTCGATTATGAATTTAGAACAATAAGTTTTTTTGCAGAAGCAAATGGAAAGATTGCTATAAGAGTTAAAGGAAGTAAAGAAATTATACCAAGGACATATACTTATCTGCTATCTGAAAATTTATTAAATAAAAAAGTTGTAGATATTAATGAGAAAAAAGTTGTTAGAGTTAGTGATTTAAGGATTTCTGAAATTGCAGGTGAGTATAGGGTTGTTTCTGTAGAGGTTGGAAACCTTGCTAGATTTAAAAAAATAGGTTTACCTAATTTAGGTAAAGCTTTAATGAAATTACTAGGAAAACAGTGTGATGACAAGATTATCTTATGGGATGATATTGAAATATTAAATTTGATAAATGGAAATACTTCAAATGTAAATTTAAATACAAAGCTTTCTTCCTTGCATCCAGCAGATATTGCAGATATTATAGAAGAACTTGATGAAAGCGAAAGAAGTCAAGTATTTGAATCTCTTGATGAAGATTTAGCAGCAGATACTTTTGAAGAAATTGAAGATGATGATGTTAAAGGAAGCATAATCAAGGACTTATCAGAAAGTAAGACAGCAGAATTATTAGAAAATATGGATAATGATGAGATTGCTGATCTTCTAGACGAACTTGAAGGAGAAGAAAGAGAAAAAGTATTATATAATTTAGAAAAAGAAGATGCAGAAGAGATAGAAGAATTATTAAAGTATGAGGATGAGACTGTAGGTAGTCTTATGACTAAAGAATTTGTAGCAGTAAATTATAATTTAAATATTAGTGAAACTATTGAAATATTAAAAGAATTAGATCCAGATGAAGATGTAATGTATTATATATATACTATTGATGAAGAAGGAAAACTAAAGGGATTAGTTAATTTGAAGGATATATTAATTGGTGATGGAAATACTAGTTTGAAGGAAATAATGGAAACTAATATTATAACAACAAATCATGATGCTCCAGTAACTGAGGCTATAGAGCAGATTGCTAAGTATGATTTAACATCTACGGCTGTAATAGATGAAGATAATAAGCTTATAGGCATAGTTCAGATTCATGATATAGTAGATGAATATTTATATCCATTATGGAAAAAGAAAAATAAATTAAATTAGTATGTAAAAAATTTGAAGATATTCGTCTCTATAGGCATAGGGACGATTTTTATTAGAAAGGTTGGAGGATTAAAAATGGTTATTAATAACATACTAGACTTTATTGGAAATACACCTATACTAAAGGCTAACAAAGTTGTAGATAATAATATGGCACAGCTTTATGTGAAGCTAGAAAAGTTTAATCCAGGAGGAAGCATAAAGGATAGAGCTGCTCTTGGAATGATTGAAGAGGCTGAAAGGACAGGAAAATTAAAAAAGGGAATGACGATAATAGAACCTACAAGTGGAAATACTGGAATAGGACTTGCTATGATTGGAAGGCTTAAAGGATATAAAGTAATTATTGTAATGCCAGAAAGTATGAGTAAGGAAAGAAGAGATTTAATAAGTGCTTATGGTGCAGAGCTTATATTAACTGAGGGAAATTTAGGAATGAAGGGTGCTATAGATAAGGCTATCGAATATGAAAAGCAAGGTGGATATTTTATTCCTCAACAATTTGAAAATGAGGCAAATATGGATAAGCACTATGAAACAACAGCAGAAGAAATATTAAAAGATATTCCAGATGTTGATTATGTTATTGCAGGTGTCGGTACTGGAGGGACTATTTCAGGAATAGGAAAGAAATTAAAGGAAAAAAATAAAAATGTTAAAATTATTGCAGTAGAGCCTGAAACTTCTGCAGTTATAAGCGGAGAAAAGGCAGGAAAACATGGAATTCAAGGAATTGGTGCTGGATTTATTCCAAAGGTATATAAGCCAGAATATATAGATGAAGTAGTAAAGGTTAGCGATAAGGATGCAATAAATATGGCAGTAGAATACTCAGCACAAGAGGGGGTATTAGTAGGAATATCTTCAGGTGCTGCTATATATGCAGGAGTTGAATTAGCAAAAAAAATAGATAAAGATAAAAAGGTTTTAGTTATATCACCAGATGGTGGAGAAAAATATATATCAATGGGGATATACAATTAATATACAATGATATATAATAGTTACGTTAAAAATGAACAGAGTGTGGAGGTTTTATTTATGATATCACCATTTACGAGAATGGTAATGAAGATATTACCTGATAAAGCAGTTGTAGCATTGGGAAGAAAATTGATTAATAGATATATGTCTAAGTATGCAAATATAAAAATAAATGGTTTTGAAAATATTGATAAAATAGAAGGAACTAAAATATTTATCTGTAACCACTTAAGTAATACAGATGGATTGGTTTTATCAAATATGCTAAAAGAAAAGTATGACCCTGTTTTCGTTGCAGGAGTTAAGCTAGAAGGCGATGCTATTACAAATATTGGTATGAATATGGTAAGACATATTTCTATAAAGGCAGGTACTGCTGATAAGGAAGCTATAACTAATATTGTTAAAACAGTTAAGGAAGGAGAAAATCTTCTTATATTCCCAGAAGGAACTAGAAGTAGGACAAGGGCATTAATTAAGGCAAAAAGAGGAATACTTTTAATTGCAAGACTTACAAAGGCTACTATAGTACCAATTGGTATTAATGGTACTGATAAATTATTACCAATAGCAGAAGATGGTGATATGGGTGGTGAAGAATGGCATCATGCAGATGTTACAGTTAATGTAGGAGAAGGCTTTAAACTTCCAGAACGTGAAGATGGTGAAGGAAAGCATGAGTATGATGATAGATGTATGCAATATCTAATGAGAAAGATAGCAGTATTATTACCAGAGGAATATAGAGGATTCTATAAATAAATGAAGAGAAGAACAAAAATAATTTTAGATATTTTAGAGGAAATGTATCCAGATGCCAGGTGTGAATTAAACTATGAAACGCCATTTCAGTTATTAGTAGCTACTATTTTATCAGCACAAACAACGGATAAGAAAGTAAATAAAGTTACAGAAACATTATTTAAGGATTATCCTAGTCTTGTAGAATTCTTAACAATTAGTAATGATGAACTAGAAGAAAGAATTAAAGAGATAGGTTTATACAGAAATAAGTCTAAAAATATAATTCTTATGTGTAATCAGCTTATACAGAAATTTAATGGAGAGGTTCCAAATACAATGGAGGAATTAATAACACTTGCTGGTGTTGGTAGAAAAACGGCAAATGTTGTTTTGTCAAATGCATTTAATGTTCCTTCTATTGCTGTGGATACACATGTTTTTAGGGTATCCAATAGGTTAGGTTTAGCTAGTTCAGATAATGTTTTGGAAGTTGAAATGCAGCTTAGAAAAGAAATTGTTAAAAGTAGATGGTCTAAGACACATCATTTATTGATATTTCATGGAAGATATTGTTGCACAGCACAAAGACCTAAATGTGCTGAATGTAGGTTGAAAGAATATTGTGTGTATTATAAAAATAGGTAGTGGTGTTTATTATGGTTCATAGATTTATCCAATCATAAGAAAGAACCATTATACCACTATTTTATTTTTTTTATAAATAGGTGGTACTTAATTGTTTTATATTTTTGTATATAATATATCATAGAAAATTATTTGGAGGTAAAAAAAAGTGAAAATTGGAGTTATTATGGGTGGAATTTCATCAGAAAGAGATATATCTTTAGAAAGTGGAAGGTCAATATTAAATAATATTGATAAAAGTAAGTATGATGTAGTACCAGTTGTTATAGATAAAAAAGAAGATATAATAAATAAGGTTCAAGGAATTGATTTTGCATTATTAGCACTTCATGGTCAGTTTGGAGAAGATGGAACAGTTCAGTCTGTACTTCAAACAATGGGAATACCGTATTCAGGATGTGGACCATTGAGTAGTGCTACTTGTATGGATAAGGATATGACAAAGAATTTGCTTGTGGCTTCTAATATTAGAACAGCACCATGGATAAATGTAAGGAAAAATGAAAAAATAGATTATCAAAAAATTAAAGAAATCGGATATCCTGTAGTTGTAAAGCCTACACATGGAGGTTCAAGTGTTGCTACTTTCATTGTTAAGGAAGAAAAGGATATTGAGAATGCAGTTAAGGCAGGATATGAGTGGGATAATGAAGTAATGATTGAAAAGTTTATTAAGGGTGATGAAATTACTTGTCCAGTATTTAATGGAGAATTGTTCCCTATTGTTGCAATAAAGCCAAATGCAGAATTTTTTGATTTTACAGCTAAGTATCAAGATGGTGGTGCAAGTGAGGTTATTGTTGAGCTAGAAGAAGAGATTCATAAAAAAGTAGAGAAAATGGCTAAGGAAACATATAAGGCATTAAAGTGTGAAGTTTGTGCAAGAGTTGATATGATAATAACAGAAGATAAAGTACCATATATTTTAGAAGTAAATACACTTCCAGGAATGACTAAGAATAGTTTAGTACCTAAAAGTGCAGCTGGAAAAGGAATTAGTTATAGTGAATTAATTGATATAATAATTAATGAATCCTTAAAGATTGAAAGATAAGTAACAAATATAAAAAAAGAAAATATAATAATATAGTGATTAATTTTTTTAGGTGTTTTATGCAGGATAAAAATTCTAAAAGTTTGTTTGGGATAGATATTAATGAATATACACAAGATGTAGATTTTAATATACTTCAGACGCAGATAGATTTTTTATATTTAAGGTCATCAGGTTCTGGAAGTGGTAGATTTAGAGTAGATAGAAAGTTTTTAGAATTTGCAAAAAAGGCACGAGAATATAATATACCAGTAGGAGCTTATCATTTTGGAGTTCCTTCCTATGACTTAAATACAGCAGATAGACAATGTGATGATTTTATTAGTGTTTTAATGCAAGGCTTTGGAAGTCATGATTATGGAGATTTATTTCCAGTAATTGATATTGAAACACCTACAGAAAAGACTATTTCCACAGAAGCATTAATTAACTGGATAGATAGATTTAGAAAGAGATTTGAAAAGAAGACACGCAGAAGATTGATGTTATATACAGGAGCATTTTTTATAGATTTATATGATAATTTTTATGTTCCAGGTAGAGGTTATCCTCTTAAAAATATGCCACTTTGGATTGCTATGTATACAGCAATAAAAGATAATCCTCCATTTCCTAAAAACCAAGGAGGATGGACTAGATGGAGAATATGGCAATTTAGTGAAGCACAGAGTGTTAGAGGGGTAGGAAGTTTGGTTGATGCTAATTGGGGACCCAATAATATTGAATTATTAATGCAACCTGGTTTTGTTGAAAATCTTTTTGTAACTAAGAAGAATAAGCAATTAATAATAACATGGAATAGGAATCAGGATATAGATTTACTAGGTTATAATATTTTTGAAAACAATTATTGGATAGGTACAGTAGATTCTGAAGATACAGAATTTGTTATAGATATAAGTGAACTTCCAGTTCCACTTAATAGGACAGTAACAATTTCTATAGAAGCATTTGATTATGATGGTGAAACTTCAAAAACTAGGGCAAAGGTAATGATATAAGTAAGAGTAGTATTATGAAAAGAGGAAGAAGGATGGAAAAAACTAATAAACAGTCATTTTTTAAAAGCAAAGTCTTTATTCTAATATTTGCTATATTATTTATTGCCATTATCATTTTTCTTGCAGTAGATGCATCCAAAAAAAGAAAGATAGTTTCAGAATGGGAGGATAAAATTTATCCGGGAGTTACTATGTGTGATATTGATTTTGGTGGTAAAACAAGAGAAGAGGCTGAAGAGATAATTAAGAATGATATAACATCAAAATTAGCAAATAAGATTATTACAATAAAGGTTGGGGATAAGGTTTATCAATATAAATATTCTGATTTTAATATAACTATTGAATATAATGAAAGTTTAGATAAAGCTATAAAATATGGTAAGAATTTAAATAATGAGGAACAATATAATATTATTAAATCTGGAGAAAATTATGTTGTGGATATACCTGTAGCGTATGATAAATCTAAAATGGAAGAAATTAAAGAGAAAGTGATACAGGATTCTCAAGTGGAAGCAAAAAATGCGTCTATAAGTGTTAAGAATGGGAAAATAGAAATAATTCCAGAGGTTAATGGAGTTATTATTGATAGGGAAAAATTGCAAGAGGCATTGAATAATGCATTTAATAGTAAAAAAGAAAATGAAAATATATATATGGAATATACTAAGAAAGAGGCAAAGGTGAAAAAAGAGGATTTATCAGTTATTAAACCTACACCTATGGCTACATTTCAAACTAATTATGCATCTTCAAGCTTCGAAAGAGCTACTAATATAGAGATAGCAACATCATTAGTTAATGGAACAGTTTTAATGCCAGGTGAAGTTTTTAGCTATAGTGAAGTTTCACAAAAGGGAAGAGGAAGATATAAGGATGCACCAGTTTATATAAATAATAAGGTTGAAATGGCAGAAGCAGGTGGGATTTGCCAAGTATCGACTACTCTATATAGAGCTGTTATGAAAGCTAATATAAGGTCTGTTGAAAGAATTAACCATTCTCTTCCAGTTGGGTATGCACAAAAAGGTTTAGATGCTACAGTAGCATGGGGAAGCCTTGATTATAAGTTTAAAAATACTTATGACTTTCCTATTTATATAGAGGGCATTACACAAGATAGAAATGTTATTTTTAATATTTATGGAAATCCTGATGCTTTGGGTGGAAAGACTTATGATATGCAAAGTGAAGTTGTTGAAGAGATTCAATCTCCAATTAATTATGTAGATGATCCACAACTGTATGAAGGTACAACTGAGGTTATATCACAAGGTTCTGCAGGCTGTAAAGTAAAGGCGTATCAAATAACATATGAAAATGGTGTTGAAATAAATAGGGAAGTAGTTTCAACAGATACCTATGCAGCAACACCTACATATATTAAAAGAGGAACAAAACCTAAAGAAACAATAAATATAGAGCTAGAAGATGATAAGTTAGATGAAAATATTGAGGATAAAGAAGAATAATTAGAATTAAAGAGTATTTTTATAACTAGTAATTATAAAAATACTCTTTTGTATTGATTATTTTAGCATTATTGTAGTATTATTTGTATGAAAAGAAGGTGAAAAAATGAATTTTAATATAGTATTATATCAACCTGAAATACCTCAAAATACAGGAAATATCGCAAGAACTTGTGTACTTACAGATTGTAAGCTACATTTAATTAAGCCTCTTGGTTTCGAATTAGATGAAAAGCATCTTAAAAGAGCAGGACTTGATTATTGGAAGTATCTAGATTTAGAAGTTCATGAAAGCTATGAAGATTTTATGAAAAAATATGGACATAATAAAATTTATTTAGCAACTACGCATGGTAATAATTATTATGATGAGGCTAAATTTGAAGAGGGAGATTTTATTATGTTTGGAAGAGAGACTTGTGGCGCTCCAGAGGATGTACACAAGGTTTGTGAAAATATAAGAGTACCTATGATAAAATCTAGTGATAGAAGCTTAAATTTATCTAATACAGTTGCAATTATTGCATATGAAGCATTAAGACAAATAGGTTTTCCTAATATGAAATAAGTGTTTAAAAATATATTGTTTTATAATATAATATAAGTGATGTATATCTAAAGTTTTATTGATAAAAATATATTATGAAAAAAAGTTAAAAAAATTTAGTGTAAAGGCTTTAAAATTATTAAATTCTGATTTATAATATTATATGTGGGAGCGTTCTAGTTAAAGGTGGGACGGATTGTGTCCAAAGGAGTGTTAAGGTTGCAGGAAATATTAGAATTGCAAAAGAAAATAGTTCCTGAACTTATAGACGTGCTCGATAAGAGATACATCATATTAAGGACTATATATTACAAACAACCAATAGGAAGAAGAGCACTTGCATTAGATTTATCATTAAGTGAGAGAATAGTAAGAAATGAAATAAATTTTTTGAAATCTCGAGGTCTGATTGATATACATACTTCTGGTATGAGTGTGACAGCACTTGGTGAAATCTTAGTAAATAAGCTCAAAAAGTATATATATGAATTAAGAGGCTTATCTGAAATAGAGGATAAGGTAAAGGAATTATTAAATGTAAAAAAGGTTATAATAGTTCCAGGGAATGCGGATGAAAATCCCACAGTTTTAAAAGAGCTTGGAAAGGCATGTTCTAATTGTTTAAAGGATATTATTAAAGATAATGATATTATAGCAATTACAGGTGGAACTACTATAAAGGAAGTAGTTGAAGCATTCCAAAAAACAAGTGATTATCATAATATTTTAGTTGTCCCAGCTCGTGGTGGTATGGGAGGCAAGGTTGAGACACAGGCCAATATGCTTGTAGCAATTTTTGCTGATAAAATAAAAGGTGATTACAAAATGCTCCATATTCCTGAAAACATATCAAATGATGTTTTAGATGATTTACTAAAGGAAAGGAATATTAAGGAAGTCATAGATTGTGTACATAAGGCAGATATATTACTTTATGGTATAGGAAGAGCAATTGATATGGCTAAAAAACGGGGAGCAAGTGAAGAAGAGTTGGAAGAATTAGCTAGCTTAGGTGCAGTTGGAGAAAGTATTGGTAGCTATTTTGATAGTAATTCCAATATTGTTTATAAATCAGCATCCATAGGTATTAGTATTGAAGAAGCTAGAAAAGTAAAGATTAATATAGCAGTAGCTGCTGGTAAATTAAAGGCAAGTTCTGTGATTTCAACTCAATTAAATAATAGAAATGGTATACTAGTAACCGATGAGGCTTTAGGAAAAGAAATAATTAAAATACTAGAAAATACCAATGATTAAATTGTTATAAAATTTATTTTTATAAAATAACTATCTTTTTAGGAGGTAATTTTTAATGGCAAATGTAAAAGTAGCAATTAATGGTTTTGGACGTATAGGACGTCTAGCATTCAGACAAATGTTCGGAGCAGAAGGGTATGAAGTTGTAGCAATCAACGATTTAACTAGCCCTACTATGTTAGCTCACTTATTAAAATATGATTCAGCACAAGGAAGATATGCTTTAGCTGATAAAGTAACTGCTGGTGAAGATTCAATCACAGTTGATGGAAAAGAAATCAAAATCTATGCAAAAGCTGATGCTAAAGAACTTCCATGGGGAGAAATCGGAGTAGACGTTGTTCTTGAATGTACAGGATTCTATACTTCAAAAGCAAAGGCAGAAGCTCATATAGCTGCTGGTGCTAAGAAAGTTGTTATTTCAGCTCCTGCTGGAAATGACCTTCCAACAATTGTTTACAGCGTAAATGAAAATACATTAACTAAAGAAGATAAGGTAATTTCTGCTGCATCATGTACAACTAACTGTTTAGCTCCAATGGCTAACACTTTAAACAAATTAGCTAAGATTAAGAAAGGATATATGACTACTATCCACGCTTACACTGGAGATCAAATGACTCTTGATGGACCACAAAGAAAAGGTGATTTAAGAAGAGCTAGAGCTGCAGCTGTTAACATAGTTCCAAACTCAACAGGAGCTGCTAAAGCAATCGGATTAGTTATCCCAGAATTAAACGGAGTATTAGATGGTTGTGCTCAAAGAGTTCCAGTTCCAACTGGTTCATTAACTCAATTAGTAGCTATCGTTGATGGAAAAGTTTCAGAAGCTGACGTTAACAACGCTATGAAAGCTGCTCAATCAGCATCATTTGGATATACTGAAGAAGAATTAGTTTCATCTGATATCATCGGAATCACTTACGGTTCATTATTTGATGCAACTCAAACAAAGGTAATGGATATGGGAGATGGAACAACTATGGTTAAGGTTGTTTCTTGGTATGACAACGAAAACTCATATACTAGCCAAATGGTTAGAACTATCAAATACTTTGCTGAATTAGCTTAATTTCAGTCTAATATAGGATGTCGAATAGAGGATTAATACTCTTATAAGATCCTATGCAGGGGTCCGGTCTCTAAGGAATACTTATAAGACCGGACTTATTTTTTACAATAATAAAAATTATTTATGAGGTGAAATGAATGAGCTTTAATAAGAAGACTATTGAAGATATCGAAGTAAAAGGTAAAAAGGTATTAGTTAGATGTGACTTTAATGTTCCTTTAAAGGATGGAGTTATAACTGATGAAAACAGATTAAATGGAGCACTTCCAACAATTAAATATTTAGTAGATAATGGTGCAAAGGTAATTCTTTGTTCACACTTAGGAAAGGATGCTTCTAAGTCATTAGCACCAGTAGCTAAGAGATTAACTGAAATGTTAGGTCAAGAAGTTAAATTCCCAAGAGATGAAGAAGTTGTAGGAGCTAACGCTAAAGCAGCTGTTGCAGAAATGAAGGATGGGGATGTTATCTTATTAGAAAACACTAGATGCAGAAAAGAAGAAACTAAGAATGTTGAAGAATTCTCAAAAGAATTAGCTTCACTTGCTGATATATTTGTAAATGATGCATTTGGTACAGCTCACAGAGCTCACTGCTCAACAGTTGGTGTTACAGAATTCGTTGATACAGCTGTATGTGGATACTTAATCCAAAAAGAATTAAAGTTCTTAGGAGAAGCTGTAAATTCACCAGTTAGACCATTTGTTGCTATATTAGGTGGATCAAAGGTTTCAGATAAGATTGCTGTTATAAACAATCTTTTAGAAAAAGTTAATACAATCATTATTGGTGGTGGTATGGCTTATACTTTCTTAAAGGCTCAAGGATATAGCATAGGTACTTCATTATGTGAAGATGATAGATTAGACTATGCTAAGGAAATGATAGAAAAAGCTAAAGCTAAGGGAGTTAACTTCTTATTACCAGTAGACCATAGAGTAGCTGCTGAGTTCAAAGATGTTGAAGCTAAGGTTACAGAAGGTCAAGATATTCCAGATGGATTTATGGGATTAGATATCGGTCCTAAGACAGAAAAGCTTTATGCTGATGCTATAAAGGATGCTAAGACTGTTGTTTGGAACGGACCTATGGGAGTATTCGAATTTGAAAACTACAACAAGGGTACAATAGCAGTTGCTAAGGCTATGGCTGATGCTGATGCTACAACAGTTATTGGTGGTGGTGATTCTGCTGCTGCTGTTAATATTTTAGGATTTGGTGATAAGATGACTCACATATCAACAGGTGGAGGAGCTTCATTAGAATTCTTAGAAGGTAAGACATTACCAGGAATAGCTGCATTAAACGATAAATAATAAAATTTAATTTGAGGTGAAAATATAATGACAAGAAGAGCTGTTATAGCTGGAAACTGGAAAATGAACAAGACTCCAGATGAGGCTGTTAAAGTTATCAATGAATTAATACCATTAGTAAAGGATGCTGACTGTGAAGTAGTTATCTTCCCTACATTCGTATGCTTAGATGCTGCATTAAAGGCTGCAAAAGGAACAAATATCAAGATAGGTGCTCAAAATATGCACTTTGAAGAAAGTGGAGCTTTCACAGGAGAAGTTGCACCAGGTATGCTTGAAGCTATGGGTGTTGAATATGTAGTATTAGGTCATAGTGAAAGAAGAGAATACTTCAATGAAACTGATGAAGCATTAAACAAGAAAGTTAAAGCTGCATTTGCTCATAACATAATCCCAGTATTATGTTGTGGTGAAACTCTTCAAGAAAGAGAAAATAATACAACTAATCAAAAGGTTGGATATCAAATAAAGTCTGATTTAGATGGAATAACAAAAGAACAAGCAGAAAAAGTTATAATAGCTTACGAACCAATTTGGGCTATTGGAACTGGTAAGACTGCTACAAAGGAACAAGCAAATGAAACAATAGCTGCTATAAGAAGCGTTGTTGCTGAAATGTTTGGTCAAGAAGTTGCTGATAAGGTAAGAATTCAATATGGTGGTTCAGTTAAGCCTTCAACAATTGCAGAGCAAATGGCTATGTCTGATATAGACGGTGCTTTAGTTGGTGGAGCTAGCTTAGTTGCTGATGACTTCTCAAAGATAGTTAATTATTAATAAATTTTATAAAAAGAGTATGGCCTTGTGCATAGTTGTTGCATAAGGTCATCTTTTTTACTTCTATATTTATATACAAATATGGTATAATAGATAGTATGGAGGAAGGTTATGAATATGGAAAAGATGAATCAAATATTGCTACAAGTTAAAAAAGTTATTATAGGAAAAGATGAAATATTAAAAAAAGTATTATTGTCCATAATGGCTAGAGGCCATATTTTAATTGAAGATATACCAGGAGTAGGTAAGACGACACTAGCCTTAGCGTTCTCAAAAGCTATGGATCTTCAATGTAAAAGATTACAATTCACACCAGATGTACTACCATCAGATATAACAGGATTTTCTATATTTGATAAAAATGTAAATGATTTTGTATATAAACCTGGTGTTGCTATGTGTAACTTGTTTTTAGCTGATGAGATTAATAGAACTTCATCAAAGACACAATCGGCACTTTTAGAAATTATGGAGGAAGGTAATATTACAGTTGATGGTATAACAAGGCAATTACCAGAGCCATATATTGTTATAGCAACACAAAATCCAATTGGTTCTATAGGAACTCATATGTTACCAGAATCGCAGCTTGATAGATTTATGATTAGGATAACTATGGGATATCCTGATATTAAAAGTGAAATAGAAATACTAAAAAGTAAACAGGGAAAACTGCCATTGAATGAAATTGAGAAGGTGGTAGATTTTAAAGAAATAGTTAAAATTCAAAATAGTGTAGAAAAAGTTTATATTAATGATATTTCTTATGAATACATAGCTAGGTTAGTATTGGCAACTAGAGAAAATCCATTAATACAATTGGGGGTTAGTCCAAGAGGAACTTTAGCTTTAGTTAATATGTCGAAGGCTAATGCTTATTTTAATGGAAGAATGTATGTTATTCCTGAGGATATAATGGAAGTTTTTAAAGATGTAGTACAACATAGAATTATACTAAATCAAAGGCTTCAAAATAATGATATAACAGTAGAGAAGGTTATAGATAATATTATTACAACAGTAAAATTACCTAAGATAATTGGTGAAAAAAGATGATATTGAATAAAATAAAGTATATATTAGTAATACTGATACTATTTGCATTTAATATGTTTTATGATAGGTATTTTCCGGTTGTATTATTTTTGGTTTGTATTACAATTCCAATAATTTTTATCATAATGTTGTTATATATTAATAAAAAGGTTCAAGTAGATATTAAAACTGATTCTGATATTTATGTAGAGGGCGATGAAATAGAATTTACAATAGATTATATAAATTCAGGATTACTTCCTGTAAGTAGTTCAGATATAGTTCTTTCGTATAGTAGTGATTTAGAAGGTATAAAATCTAGTAAAATCCTTAATGTCTGTGTAGATGCTAAGAATAATGAAAGGCTACAGGGTAAGATATTAGTTCCTAATTGTGGAAAACTACTTATAGAATTAGAATTTATTAAAATATATGATTATTTAAAGATATTTAAGTTTAAGAAATTAATTAATAAAAAAATAACTGTATTAGTATATCCTAAAATTAAAGAGCCTAATAAAGATATAATAAATACTTTTAATACTGATAAAAAAAATCTAGATTCATATTTAAAAAGTGAAGATAGTGATGATTATTCAGAAATATTTGATATTAGGGAATATAGGGAAGGTGATAGCTTAAATAGGGTACATTGGAAGTTAAGTACAAAGTACGATAAGCTTATGGTAAAGGATTTTGCCATGACTATTGATGCAGAAAAGTTAATTTTACTAGAAACATATAATAGTGATTGTATAAATTCACAGATAAGGGATGTATTTTCAATTTCAACTGCACTTATTGAAAATAATATTTGTCACTATATTGCTTGGTATGATAGTGAAAGTTGTAAATTTAATAAAGAGATAGTTATGAATGAGGAACAAAGAGACGCAGTTATCGGTCATATTTTAAATAATTCATTAATTAATTATTCTGATAGGGTACTTGGATTTATAAAGGCAGAGCAGATAAAAAAGGTATTTTACATTACTGGTAATGATGAAGATGTTAAATTAAATTCTACAAGTGAATTTATAGTGATACATTCTAAAAAGGTAAATGACGATAAGTGTACACTTTTAGAGGATATATCATTTCAAGATAGAGATGAAAAAATAAAGACAAGAAATATTATTTATAATATATTAACTCTATTGTCTATTGTTATAGGGACTATTGGAACAGTTATTCATTTTTATGAAGTTGAACAGGGATTTGAGCTATATGTAGCTGGAATAATTTTTTCAGCATTATTTACAACTATATTTTTATATAAAAAATATTTAAAGTATTCAATAAAAATCATAGTTGGAATTTATATAACTATAAGTTTGCTGTATTGGGATATATTAAAAGATACTATACCTTATATATTTAATTCTATAGTACAAAAGATTACAGAAAATGCTTATGCAATTAAAGATATTAGTCAAGATATAGCAGGGGCCGATATTTTATTTACTATAATGTTAATAATGTTTTTATTAATCGGTTTATTAGCTTATGCAACAATCTATAAAAGTAATTTTTATATTGTATTTATGATAACCTTTATTATTATAGAAACTGGATTGTTTCCAGGAATTATACCACCTATTATATTATTTATATTAATTATTTTAGCTTGGTTATCCCTTATTACTATTCAGGTAAATAATAATGGATATGAAGCAGAATTTAATAATGTAAAGGATAATTATAGAATTAATACTACTCAAAAGTCAGCTCAGATAATGTCTGGAATAATGGTGGTGTTTTTTGCAAGTATAATGCTTACATTTACTGAAGATGTATATGATAATTCTGTTTTCATTCCTGAACTTAGAGAAGAAATAAACCAAGCATTTAATACTTATGAAATTAATAATTATATTGATAAGGTAGTAACTGGAACCGTAAAAGGTGGAGTTAGTGGAGGAAAGCTTGGAGATGTAAATGAGATAAAATATAATAATGAAGTGGCGTTAAAATTATATGTTGAACAGGATGTAGCAGAGAAAATTTTTTATGAAACTAAACAATACAATATTTACTTAAAAGGTTATGTTGGTGCTAATTATGTTGGAAATGCATTTGAAGAGGTATCAAATGAGGAATATAATGAAAATTTAGATAGTGATTATAATTATCAGAATTTAGCTAATGATATTAAGTATGAGAATGTTTCATTTGGTTATTCTAAAGTAGGAATAGTTAATATCAATGCTAATTCGGATTATGCATATTTGCCATATAATACGCAATTAGACCAAGAGGAAAATTTTATTAATGAAAAAGATTTATATATAATTCCTAAAAGTGGAAATGAAAAATATAGTGTGAATTATCTCATAGAAAATCGAAGTAATGAATATTGGGATGGTATAAATAATAGTGATTCTAAACTTTTAAATAGGTTAGAAGAATATAATAAATATGTTAATAATATATATACTAGATTGCCTGAGAAGATTTATAATAGTATAAAGCAAAATATTAAAAAATTTGATAATGATATACTCAAGATAGATATAGAATTTGCAGTTGCAGAAGTTAAAAAATATTTAAGGGAAAATACTGAGTATACACTAAAACCAGGGAAGACACCTAAAGATAAAGATTTTGTTGAATATTTTTTATTTGAGAATAAGAAAGGATATTGTTCACATTATGCAACAGCAGCAACGGTTATACTTAGGTCAATTGGAATACCAACAAGATATGTAGAAGGTTATTGTGTAGATACCCACAATCTTTATACATCATCTAAAAATATGGTAGTAGATGATAGGTCTAAGGAATTTTTTGGTGATAAAAAGGTTTGTGTTATAGATGTGTTAGATTCTAGTGCTCATGCATGGATTGAGGTATTTGATGGAGTTTCTTGGCAACCATATGATGTAACACCGTTTAGAGAAGAAACTGTTGATGAAGAAAAAACAATAGATGAAGAAGTGAAAGATAACAGTGAAGAATCATCATCAAGTGTGGAAAAACAAGATGATAATGTTGAGGAAGAAAAACAACTTAACAATAATAGTCAAGATAATTCTGATATAAACTCAAATGGTGAGTATGGTGTAATTAATAAATCTAACAGTATATTTAATATGTTAAATTGTTTATTTATAATATTACTAAGCTTAGAGATAGTTATAAATAAAAGATATATGAATTTAACAAGAATAAAATTTGGATTTCATTGTAAGAACAGAAATAAAGGCGTCAATATTATGTATAAATATCTTATGGACATATTTAAATATTTGAAGCTTAGTGAGCGAGATAATATTCCATATAAGGAATATGCAAACAAGATTTCTAAGGAATGTAATTTTGTTGATAGAGAAAAATTTTCTGAAGTGATTGAAATTATATTAAAGGCTAATTACAGTGATAATATTATTGAGAAAGAGGAATATTTTATTGTAAAAAGGTTTGTAAAAGATTTTCAAGAAAAGGTTTATCAAAGTTTAAGTATAAAACAAAAATTATATTATAAGTATATTAAGAATTTAGGATAAAATGCCGAGTTTAACTTGGCATTTTTTTTATGTACATAATATATAATATTATATAAAAATATTTAGGAAGATGGATAATATGAGATATACTAGATATAATTATAAGCCTAAAAAAAGTAAAATGTTATTGAGTATAGTTGTTATTATGGGATTAAGCATTGTATTTGGTTCATTTATTTTTGATTTGTTATTTAATGTATCAAATGAAAAAAATGATAAAATTCAAATAAATGATAACCGATTGTATGCTATTCAATGTGGGGTATTTGAAAAAAGGGAAAATGCGAGTAAATATTATACTGAGCTAAGTGAAGGATATACAAAATTTATACTTGAAGAAAACAAGATTAATAAGATTTTAATTGGAATTTATGAAAAGGAACAGATAGATAATATTCAAAAGGAGCTAAATGATAAGAAAGTTAACAATATAATAATTGAGTTAAAAATAGGAAATACTGATATTTATAATGCAGTTAAAGCTTATATGCAGGTAGCAGAAAAAACTATGGATAAAAAGATTAAGAGTATTAATACTAGTGGACTAAAAAAATGGATTCAAGAAAATATAAAAGATGAGCATTTAACTACTTCAGAAAAAGAAATAATTATGCTAATAAATAGTTTGCCAGAAGAATATACAAAAAGTGAAGTTGAAAAGGATTTAATACAGTTATATACTTTATTAAGAAAAAATTATAATTAATAAACCTACTTGTTAATAATATTATTAAATGATAAACTATATTAGGTATGGAATTTATATAGTGGGTTATACTATATAAGAGTTTAGGAAGTGATAGATTGAAGATTATATTAAATTCAGCTTCAATAAGGCGAAAAGAATTATTAGCAAGGATTGTTGATGATTTTTTAGTCAGAGTTAGTGAATTTGATGAGAACAGTGTTTCATTTAAGGGGAATGTCTCTAATTATGTTGCAGAAATTGCTTTAGGTAAAGCAAAAAGTGCAATTTTAGAGGCTTCATATGATGATATAATTATTTCGGCAGATACGGTTGTTTCTATTAATGATAAAATATTAGGAAAGCCTAAAGATGAAAAGGAAGCATATGAAATGCTAAAACTGTTAAGTGGAAACATGCATAGAGTATATACTGGAATAGCAGTTATTAATATGAAAACAGGTAAAATACTTAATGATTCAGAAATGACAGAAGTATATTTTTCAGATATAGATGATGAAGAAATATTTGAGTACATAAAAAGCAAGGAACCAATGGATAAAGCTGGAGCTTATGGAATACAAGGCAAAGGTGGAGTATTTATAAACAAAATTAATGGTTGCTATTATAATGTAGTTGGTTTGCCACTAAATAAGCTAAATAATATGTTAAAGAAAATAGTAAATAATTAGAAATTGAAAGGGGAAAAATCATGGGATTATTTGGATCAAGTAAAGATATTGGAATAGATTTAGGAACTGCAAATACATTAGTATTTATTAAAGGAAAGGGTATAGTACTTAGAGAACCATCTGTTGTTGCTATTAACAACATATCTAGAAAGCCACTTGCAGTTGGTTCGGAAGCTAAGCTTATGATAGGAAGAACACCAGGAAATATTGTTGCTATAAGACCATTAAAGGATGGTGTTATTGCTGATTTTGATGTAGCACACACTATGATAAAATCTCTTATAGAGAAAGGTCTTAGTAAGGGTGGATATAAGAGTCCTAGAATAATTGTTTGTTATCCATCTGGAGTAACAGAAGTAGAAAAGAGAGCTATTGAAGAAGCTACAAAGCTTGCTGGAGCAAGAGATGTTGTTCTTATGGAAGAACCAATGGCAGCTGCTATTGGAGCTGGACTTCCAGTTAGTGAACCAACAGGAAGTATGATAGTTGATATTGGTGGAGGAACTACTGAGGTTGCAATTATTTCTTTAGGTGGAATAGTTACAAGCAAATCATTGAGAGTGGCAGGAGATGAATTAGACCAATCAATTATTGCATATGTAAAGAAAGAATTTAATCTTATGATTGGTGAAAGGTCAGCAGAACAGATTAAAATGGAAATAGGGTCAGCATATAAGCTTGATGCCGAATTAACTATGAATATTAAAGGTAGGGATATGATTACAGGGCTACCTAAGACTGTTGAAATAAATGATTCTCAAGTAAGAGAAGCATTAAGAGAACCTATTAGTTCTATTATTGAGGCTATAAAGACTACACTAGAAAAGACACCACCAGAACTTGCAGCAGATATAATGGATAAAGGAATAATGCTTGCAGGTGGAGGAGCATTATTAAAAGGACTAGATGTATTAATTACACATGAAACCAATATGCCTGTACATATTGCAGAATCACCATTAGATTGTGTTGTCCTTGGAGCAGGAAAAGCTTTAGAGGATTTTGACAAGATTAGCAGAAATGAGAGAGCATAATAATGAAATTTTTTAAGAATAAACTGGCAGTAACTATTTTGGTACTGTCAGTTGCATTTTTAGGATTGATTATATATACAGCTAGTAAAGAGGTAGATGGGCTTGAAGGTAGTGCAGGAGAGGCTTTGAGTCCAATACAAAAGATAACATACAATATAAATCAAGCAACTAAAGATTTTGTTGATTTCTTTTTGAACTTTTCAGATGTAAAAGCGGAAAATAAAGAGCTTAAAGCAGAAAATGAAAAATTAAAGGATGAGATAGCTAAAAATTCAGATTTAGAGGCTGAAAATGAAAGGTTAAGAGCACTTTTAGATTTTGAAGACGAAAGAACAAACTATGATTATGTTGCTACTAATATTATTGGTAAATCTAGCAATATGACAAATGGATACATTATTGATAGAGGTTTAAATGACGGAATTGAAAAGGGAATGATAGTAATAGCCTCTAAAGGGTTAGTTGGACAAATAGCTGAGGTATCAAGCAATTGGGCAATAGTTGATTGTATAATTGATGAAAATATAAAAGTAAGTGTTATGGTAGATAGCACTAGGGAAAATACAGGAATGCTTGAAGGATATAAGAATAGTAAAAATGAAAACTTGACTAAAATTTTATATTTACCTATGGATTCTAAAATAAAAGAAGGAGATGTTATATTAACTTCTGGATTAGGGCTTGTATATCCTAAAGAGATAAGAATTGGAGAAGTTATATCTGTCGAAGAGGATAAGGTAAAAGTAATGAAAAGTGCAATTGTAAAGCCATATGTTGATTTTAACAAACTTGAAGAGTTAGTAGTTGTAGTTCCTAAGGATAAGAGAGTAATAGAATATAAATAAGAGGTAAAAAAATGAAAAGGTGGATAGTAATAATAATATCGATTGTATTATTAATTTTAGATAATTCATTTATGCCATTTATTTCGATATATGGAATATATCCTAGTTTACTTTTTGTATTCGCAATAGGATATTCAATAATTAATGGTAAACAAGAAGGAGTATTTATTGGAGTCTTAACTGGAATCTTGCAAGATATATTTTTCGTTAGATGTTTTGGACTAAATGCACTTATAAATATGCTTATTTGTTACATTGTAGGAAGAGTTGGAGAAGATATATGGAAGGAGAAAAAATTAATTCCAATTATAACAATCATAGCTTCAACTATAGTAAAAAATACAGTTATGTACTTTTTTATGTTGGTATTAAAGTACAATATAGAGTTGATTAATGGAATATATATTGCTATTTATAATTCAGTAATAATGTTTTTCACCTATAGATTTATGTATAAAGTATGGGGTAAAAATAAAAAAGAATTTACATGGAGGGACAGGTCAAGATGATGATTAATAAACCTAAAAAGAAAAAAGTTATATCAAGATATACAATATTAATAATCATAATGACTATAATTTTTACAATTATCACTATGAAGCTTGTATATATTCAGTTATATATGCATGAGGATTATACTGAAAAAGCTAATACAACTTCCATGAGATTTATTTCTGAAAAAGCTCCTAGAGGAGAAATATTAGATCAAAATGGAAATATACTAGCAACTAATATTCAAACCTATGCATTAACATACACAACTACAGATGAAGCAAAAAAAGAATTTTATAAAACTATGGATATAGTATTCAAAATTTTAGATGATAATAAAGAAAAAATGCAAGATAAATTAAAGTTAAAACTTAATGATAAGAATGAATGGTATATTGATTATGATAATGTAGATAAAAGTTTAATAAGAACAGAAGATTTAAGGTTTAAAAAAGATAGAGGATTTAATGAAGAAATTGAAAAAAAATTAGGATATTTAAATGAAAATAATACAGAATTAACAGAGGAACAGAGTGCTGAAGTAGATAAAGAATTATTAAAGATTACACCTCAAGAAGTTTATTATAAATTAGTTGAACAATATAAATTGATTGATTTAATTATTCCATCTGATGCAAGTGAAGATGAAATAAAGGAATATGAGAAATTATCAGGAGAAGAAGCAAATAAAAAAATATTAGAAAAGGGTTATACATATGAACAGATAAGAAGATATATGGTAGTTTTAGATGAATTGAAGATGCAGAGCTTTCAAGGGTATAAATCTGTTACAATTACAAATAATATAAATAAAGATACAGCATTTATTTTATTACAGAAGTTAAATGATTTACCAGGAATAGATGTAACTCTTGAACCTACTAGATATTACCCATATAATAATTTAGCTTCTTCTGTTATTGGATATCTATCTCCAATCGATAGTTCAAATAAGGCTAAGTATGAACTTAAGGGATATAATGTTTCATCTGACTTGATTGGTATATCAGGTATAGAATCATCTTTTGAAGAACAATTAAAAGGTGTTACAGGAGGTACAACTGTTAAGGTTAATACAAAGGGAAGAGTAACAGAAGAGTTATTTAAGTTAGAATCTTATCCTGGAAGCAGTGTTCAATTAACAATAGATAAAAATATTCAGTATATAACAGAAAAAAGTCTTCAAGCAGTAATGGATGATTTACAAAAAAATACTCAATATACAACTGCAAATCGTGGAGCTGCAGTTGTCGTTGAAGCAAAAACAGGAAGAGTATTAGCGTTAGCTTCTTTGCCTAATTATAATCCTAATGATTTTGCTATAGCAGGAAAATTAAGTGATGAAGAGAAGAAAAAATATTTTAGTCCAGATTTAGAGAAGTTTGGAAATGAATTTATTGCAAAAAAAGGATTGTCAGGTATAACTACTGTAGATAATTTATTTCCAAAGGATTCTAATGGAAATAGGCAAGATATGTATGATTTATATCCAAAACCATTTTATGATTATGCAACTCAAGGTTTAGTTCCACCAGGTTCTACTTTTAAGCCTATGACATCAATAGCAGCACTTGAGTCAAATGCTATTACCCCATATACTAGCATATATGATAGGCATGTATTTAATGAACATAAGGATGTTTATGGTACAGGGTTTGCACCAACTTGTCTTGGATATCATGGAAATGTAAATGTCGAAAAGGCATTGGAGGTATCTTGTAACTATTTTTATTATGAGTGTGCTTATAGATTATATACACAGGCATCATCAAAAGTAGAGGGCTTAAATGGAATTGCAAAGTATGCTTGGAGATTTGGACTTGGAGTTGATCCTAATTCAGAGCAAAGAGCAAGTACAGGAATTGAAATTACTGAAAATTTTGGTCAGACATACAATTTTCAATCTATGAAGAATCAAATAGTATCAACTGTAGGATTTGGGATAAGTGATGGTGTTGAAAAAGGAGAGTTTAGAGGGTATACTTTTGTTCCATTTGATTATTCAAATAAAAATGATGATACTGATGAACTTAGAAAAGCAAAATCGAGTTTAAAAGAAAAGATAGCAACTAGAATAAAGCTTATTAATCCAGATGAACCTAGTACAATGAGTGGTAGTGACCAATTTGCAAGTGAAATAGTAGATGATATAAGAGATATTATGAATAATTCAGATTCATATAAGTCAAGAGTACAAGAATACAAAGAAAACCATGATTATGATCAAGAAAATGAAGCAATTAAGATTGCTAATGCTATTTCTCTGTATGTAGTATATGATATGGGAACTCAGTTGACATCTGCTGCGAATGAAGTTAATGCATCCATAGGTCAAGGTATTAATAATTTTACACCACTTCAATTAGCACAATATATATCTACACTAGTTAATTATGGAAAAAGATATAAATTGCATATTGTTGATAAAATTTTAAGTGCAGATGGGCAAGTGTTACAAGAGTTTAAGCCAGAATTATTAGATTCTGTAGAATTAAATCCTTATAATGTTGAAGCAGTAAAAAAAGGAATGAGTAAGGTTAATGAGGGTACAGAAGGTACAGCAGCTGCAACTTTCCGTAATTTTCCTATTCCAACTGCTGGTAAAACAGGTACAGCGGATTTTAAGAGTGAAAAACAAGAAAATTACGGTAGAGCACCTTATGCTGTTTATGTGGGATTTGCACCATATGATGATCCAGAATTGGTTATTGCAGGTGTTATTTATGATGGTGGACATGGAGGAAGTGTTGCGCCAGTTGCAAAAAATGTATATGAATATTACTTTAAAGATGAAATTAAAAAAGCAAAACCTGAATATGAGTTTAGTGAAATAGTTAATAATTTACCTGAAGATAATAAAAAGTAGATTGGTAGAGAAAGTGAGTAATATGGAAGATATTATATTAGAAAATAAAGAAGACTTAAAAAGTATAAAAAAAGATATAAGTAAGGTTGGGTGGTCACTAGTAGCATTTACTCTTATATCAAGTATAGTTGCTAATGGGGTGTATCTATTAGGAAGGCAATATTTCCCTAATATAGCTAATACAATTTTGTTTCAGATAATAGTAGGTACTTTGCCAATTTATATTATTGGACTTCCAATCATTTTGTTAGTAACAAGGAAGCTACCAACTACAAAACCAAAGGTTTGTAAAAAGTTGTCTGTAGGAAAATTTATATGTATTCTATTTTTGTGCTTTGGTGCAATGTATATATCAAGTTTTATATCATTTGCAATAAAGAATGCCATAGGAGATTTAAAGGGTAGTGAAGTTACTACTAGCACTACCATGATAGTAAATGCCTCTGGAATATGGGCAAGAATTATATTTGTATCATTAATAGGACCAATTATGGAAGAAATAATATTTAGGAGAGTAATATTATTTAAGCTTTTGAGATATGGAGAATTTATAAGTATATTCTTTTCATCATTAGCTTTTGGATTGTTTCATGGCAATATAGAACAGTTATTATATGCATTTGCTATTGGATTTATATTAGCATATGTTACTGTAAAGACCGGTAAAATACGATATGCAATCATTATTCATATTATAATTAATAGTTTTGGCTCAATAATTATACCATTTATAGTTAATTCAAAAGAGACAGTTACTATGGTTATAGCAACAACTTTTATAGGGTTCTTTGTTATTGCATGTATTACTTTTTCGATAATTTATTTATTAGCTTCATTGAAAAAAATAAACTTTAGAGAAGGAATTATGCCTTTAACTATATCACAAAAATGGAATGTTATGATAGCAAATGTAGGAAATATAGGATTTTTAATGTTATCAGTACTTATTATTGTTGTGGAAACTATATTATAGTAAGTAGCATAAATTAAGGTATTGTTTATCGATACTTAATTTATGCTATTTTTTCTATTAAAAATATGATAAAATTAAATGTGTATAGGATAATGTGGGTATATATAATTTTTGTTAAGAGAGTAGGGATGTTATGGCAGTAAAAACGTTAAAACAAATTATAAATGATATGTTCCGAAATCGTTATGAGAGGACGAGAAATGGAGAAGAATTAAGACCCTTTTTTTATAGGTATATTGGAGTTGAGGATACAAATATATACAATGATTTATTGAAGACTCTTGAAAATAAATGTAATGAAAATAATGAGGTTACATTGATATTTGATAAACAAATACCCTTTGAACCTGATATGGAATTATTGCAATATATATTTAATGAGCTTTCTCATATGGATATAAATCATATGGTAAATCAGGATATAAATTTATTTCAAAATCCAGAGATTAATAGTAAATTTTTAAGTGCCTTAGATTATATTATTCCAATAGCAAGAGAAAAGGAAAACTTTTTTAATAGCAATGTTCTTAATAACTTTATTGCTAAGCAAATTTTATGGGCACATACATTTCTATGTAAAATAAAATATGATTATGATATAACTCCAAAGTGTGTATATTATGGACCAATTTCAAGACATGAAGTTTATTTTTTAATAATAATGAATTTTATGGGATTTGATATATTATACATAAATCCATTAAAGGAAGAGTTATGGGATGAAATAGAAGGAAATAGATTGAGTCAGAAGATTCAAAATCTAGCAATACTTCAAATTGAATCTTTTAAAGAACGTACTTCAAAAGGAAAGGTTATTGAAAATGTTGAAACGCTAACTAAACAAATAGAAAGGGAAGTACAGGAACAGTTATTTACAGGTACTGGAATGTATGTTCCATGGCAGTTTAGAGGTGGATATACAAGGAGTATTTTATTGGATACTATTCTTGAAGATATAATGGTTTATTTGAGAGAACCTGCAAAGCTAAGAGATGGTTTTAGAGTAGATGATAATGTAGTTTCAATACCTTGTTTGTTTAAAAAAATTGATGGGGTAGATAGGAATATACAAGAATATCAAAGAATATTAAAATATTGTGTCGAGTCACCTGGTACATTAGTATGTCTAAATAACGAAATATCAAATGAAGGAATAGTGAATGATGCAGTATATCAGTTAATGTTTTGTCAATTAAGTGATGGAACATTTGATATAGAGGAAATAAAAAAATTGCCAATATATAAATTTTCTAAGTATAACGAAGATGTTCAAAATTTCTTATTAAAGAAAATGAATGAAGTTTTGAAGAGAAAAGATATATTTGTTAAGGAGTTTGATAGAGAAGGCAAACTAAAATTTGTTGATATGATTTTATCATTGAATGAAAAAATTATCAGGCTTATTGATAATTTTGATTATACAGATCAAATTCCTAAATTAGTAATATTTATAGAAAAAGATAATACTATTTCACCTCCGATGCAGGAGTTACTTGGATATTTACATGTTGTGGGTATGGATATAATTATTTTTAATCCTTCTGGAGCTCTAAATTTAAAACATGTTTTAAAGAGTGAAGTATTTACCGAGGAAAGAATGCAAGAGATGAAATATGATATAAATTACAATTCAATAATGAATTTTAAGCAAGGTTTATTTGCTAGAATATTTAAGTAAGTGAGGAGAAAAAAATATGGAAAATAATAACAACAATATTGATCCTAATATGGTTGAAAATTTAGGAACTGACTTTAATATGGGAATGAATAATAATGGTTATGGAGACCCCAATATGAACATGGGAATGAATAATAACGGTTATGGAGACCCCAATATAAATATGGGAATGAATAATGGTTACGGTAATCAGAATATGAATATGGGAATGAATAATGGTTACAGTAATCAGAATATGAATATGGGAATGAATAATGGTTATGGTAATCAGAATATGAATATGGGAATGAATAATGGTTATGGTAATCAGAATATGAATATGGGAATGAATAACGGTTATGGTAATCAGAATATGAATATGGGAATGAATAACGGTTATGGTAATCAAAATATGAATATGGGATATGCAAATCCTCAGATGCAACAGATGAATAATGGATATAATAATCAACAGGGATATATGCAACCAAACAATCAAATGAATATGCCTATGAATATGAATGGTCAAAATCAAATGTCAGTTCAGCAACAGGAGCAAATGGATATACTAAAAGATGTTGATGCATATAAGCAACAATTAAGAGGAATGAGAGACGTTCAGGCACTTACAGGTGAAGTTGATGTTCAAAACCCTAATTCAATAATTAATTTTGGTCAAAAAGCAAGTGAGAATATATCAAAAATTTCTGATGAGATTTTAAATAACATGAAGGCTGTAAAAGCAGAAGAAGCTAATGAAATGTTAGTAGCATTAACAAAGATTATGGATAAGTTTGATCTTCAAGAAATTGAAAATATAAAAGAAGATTCACCTATTAATAAGATATTCAAGAAAATAGGAAATACTGTAGCTAAGCTATTCCAAAAGTATGACTCTTTAGGTTATGAGGTAGATAAGATTTATGTATTATTAAAGAAATATGAATCAGATATAAGAGAAGCAAATGCTAATATAAAGAAGTTATATGATGGAAATATAGAGCAATATCAGTTGCTTGAAAAATATATTGTAGCTGGGGAAATGGCAATTGAGGAAATAGATTCTTATTTAATGCAAGTACCTAATATGCAAAATATGAATGAACAAGAGAAACAAATGATGCAACAAAAACTTGAAATATGTAAAGATATGTTATCTCAAAGGGTATATGATTTAAGAGTTGCTGAAAATGTTGCTATACAGGCAGCACCAATGCTTCAGACTATGCAACTATCTAACTTTAATTTAATGAGAAAGATTAATTCTTCATTTATAGTTACACTACCAATATTTAAGCAATGTTTAGCTCAAGCAATTATGTTAAAGAGACAAGAGATACAAGCAAAATCTATGAAGCAATTAGATGATAAGACAAACGAATTAATTCAAAGAAATGCAAGAAATACTGCTACTCAGTCAGTAGAAATAGCTAAATTAGCTAATACAAGTTCAGTTCAGATTGAAACACTTGAAAAATCATATCAGACTATTATGAAGGGTATTGAAGATACTAAGGCAATTAATGAAGCAAGCAGAATTAAGCGTGCTGAGGATAGTCAGAGATTAGAAACATTAAAACATGAAATGAAAAAAAATATAGGTGGATTGAAATAACTTGAAATTTGAAAAAAATATGGTATTATATAAATAATTTATATTTTTTTATATCAAAGATAAAAGAGATATGGAGGTAATGATTATGGCAATTAACTTAGGAGGATTTTCTAGAAATACAAACAATACACAAGCACCACAAAATAATGTAAGTCCGTTAAATTTAAAGAAAAATGATATTTTGGATTTAACAAAGAAGGTTCCAGGATTAGAGCAAGTAGTACTTGCAGCAGGATGGGATGTAGCACAAATAGGTCAGGACTTTGATTTAGATATTGCCGCATTAATGGTAGGAGCTAACAATAAGGTTCAACGTATTCCTGATGATGTTATTTTCTTTAATAATATGAACGCACAAGGTATTTATTTGGAAGGTGATAACAGAACAGGAAGTGGGGAAGGTGATGATGAAAGAATACAAATTGATTTGTCACAAATTAGACCAGATGTGGAAAGAATAGTTTTCTGTGTTACAATTTACGAAGCACAGGCTAGGAGACAAACTTTTGGTATGGTAAATAATTCATATGTTAGATTATTAGATTCTAAAAATGGAGAAAAAGAAATTTGTAGATTTAATCTTAAAGAGGATGGTTCAACATCTACAGCAATAATTTTTGCTGAATTATTTAGAGATGGTGGAAGAGACTGGAGATTTAAAGCTATTGGTGAAGGTAAAATAGCAGATTTAAATGGAATTTTAGCATTATATATGTAGTATAGAGAGGATGAAGATAGGATGGAAGGAATATTAAACTTAAAAAAGAATGATATATTAGATTTAACTAAAAAAGATCCGTCAATTAATAAAATAAGAGTTTGTGCTGGTTGGGATGTAGTAAAAAAAGGATTTCTTAACTTTGGTGCAAAAGATTTTGATTTGGATTTAACAGCATTGTTGTTAGATGAAAACAATCATGTATTAAAAAATAAGGGACTTATATATTATGGAGAGCAAAAAGGAATAGGTATCATGCTTCATGGAGATAACCTTACAGGTTCTGGAGATGGTGATGATGAAAAGATAACAGTAGTCTTAAATCAGATTCCAGTAGAATGTAAAAAAATTATTTTTGCAGTAGTAATATATGAAGCAGAAGCTAGAAAGCAAATTTTTGGAAGAGTTAAAAATGCTTATGTAAGATTAGTTGATGAAGATAAGGGCGATAAAGAAATTTGTAGATATAATCTATCAGAAGATGGTGGAGATAATACAGGTATAATATTTGCTGAGTTAATTAAACAAGGTAATGAATGGTCATTTAAAGCTGTTGGTGAATTATTTAGAGGCTCTATCCAGACTTTAGTTAATTCATATAAATAAAATAATAAAAATGAGGTGGAAAATATGGGAATTAATTTAGGTGATTTTGGTTCACAAATGAATAATCAGCAAGCACAACCAGCAGGAGGTGCTATGCCAATATTAAACTTAAAGAAAAATGATATTTTAGATTTAACTAAAAGAAATCCAGGATTAAAAAATGTTATTTTAGGAGCTGGATGGGATGTTGCAGAAAATGGTCAAAGCTTTGACTTAGATATTGCAGCATTTATGTTAGATGCTAACAATAAGTTTAATTCTGTAGAGAATGTTATATTCTTTAACAATAAGAATGGTCAAGGTGTTTCTTTAAGTGGAGATAATAGAACAGGAACTGGTGAAGGTGATGATGAAAGAATAGAAATTCATCTAGACCAAATTAATCCTGCAATTCAAAAAGTAGTTTTTGTTGTATCAATTTTTGAAGCACAAACAAAGAGACAGACTTTTGGTATGGTAAATAATTCTTATGTTAGATTATTAGATATGGATAAAAATGAAAGTGAAATCTGTCGTTTTAATCTTAAAGAAGATGGTTCGACAGCAACATCTGTAATTTTTGCAGAATTATTCAGACAAGGTGCAGATTGGCAGTTTAAGGCTGTTGGAGAAGGAAAAATAGCTGATTTAAATGGTCTACTTGCTTTATATCAATAGTAGAAATAATAAATTCAGTAGAAAGAGTAGCTTCTACTGAATTTATTTAACTAAATTTAAAATCTAAATATTGTAAGCAATTATATTTTTATATAAGATGTTTTACATATTTTGATATAAAATAAAATTTAAGGAGTGTAATAATGAAAGGTCTAAGTAAACAAGAAGTTGAAAAGAGTAGGCAAAAGTATGGAGATAATATAATCCATGAAGCAGAGCCAGAAACTTTTTTTGACAAACTAAAGGGATCACTAGATGACCCAATGATTAAATTATTGATTGCAATAGCAGTGATAATGATGGTTCTATCATTTTTTGGTGGAGCTGAAATTACAGAAATAATTGGTATTGTTTTATCTATTGCTATAGTATCAATAGTATCTGCTAGAACAGAAATGGCTTCTGATAATGAATACAGAAAGCTAAAGGATAGTACTAAAAAAGATGTATGTAAGGTTTATCGTGATGGCAAAGTAGAAGAAATCATTATTGATGATTTAGTTGTTGGAGATCATGTAATCCTTCAATTCGGAGATAAGATACCAGCTGATGGTGTTCTTATTGATGGGGAACTAAGTGTAGATAATTCTTCATTAAATGGTGAGGCAGAAGAATGTAAGAAAAAGCCAAAGAAGGATTATTCATTAGATGATGTAGAAAAAGAAGTTGCAATTACTGGTGATACATTTGTTGATGAGAGTTCTTTATTCAGAGGAGCTGTAACAATAAATGGTAAAGGTGTAATGCTTGTTCAAAAAGTTGGTATGAATACTGTAATGGGGTCAATGGCTAAGGATATGGCTGATGATAATGTTGATAGTCCATTAAAAGTAAAATTAGCAGATTTAGCTGGTAAGATTTCTAAGTTAGGTTACATTGGTGCAATTGTTATAGCAGTAGCATTGCTTATAAATAATATTTTAAGATTTGATGGCGGTGCTTCAGCATTCTTTGGTCAACCTATAGTTGATATACTAGGTGAAGTATTAAATGTAATTATGATGGCAGTAGTTATTATAGTTATGGCAGTACCAGAAGGTCTTCCACTTATGATAGCAATGGTTCTTATGCAAAATACTTCAAAAATGCTTCAGAAAAACGTACTTGTTAGAAAGCCAATCGGTATTGAAACTGCTGGTTCATTAAATGTTTTATTTAGTGATAAGACTGGTACAATAACAAAAGGTATGCTTGAAGTAGTTGAGTTTTTTGATGGTGATGTTAATGACACTTACAAAACTAATCAAAAAATTACAGAATTAATGGGTAAATGTATTGGAAAAAATACGGCTGCAATGTTTGATGGCAGTGGGAAAGTCATTGGAGGAAATGCTACAGATAAGGCTCTTCTTAATTTCTTAACTAAAGAAGTAAGTGATAAATATTCAGATTTAGAAGTTATTAAGAGCCAAGAATTTAACTCAGCTAATAAGTATTCAGCAGCTCAATTAAAGGATATTACTGTATACAAGGGAGCACCAGAAAGATTACTAGGAAAAGCTACTAAGTATATAAATGCTAATGGAGAAGTTGTAGATATAGATAAAGACAAAATAAATGCTAAAATAGATGCTTTAGCTGATAAAGCTATGAGAGTTTTATCTTTTGCATACAGTGAAAGCAATTTAACTGATAATACTCTTCCAGATGATTTAATTATAGTTGGGTTTGTTGGAATTAGAGATGATGTAAGACCAGAAGCTAAGCTTGCAATAAAGGAAGTTAAGGGTGCTGGTGTTCAAGTTGTAATGATAACTGGTGACAGAAAAGAAACTGCAGTCGCAATTGCTAAGGATTGTGGACTTATTGAAAATGATACAGATATAGCCTTAACATCAGAGGAATTAAATAAATTATCTGATGAAGAAGTTAAGAAGATATTACCTAACATAAGAGTTATTGCAAGAGCATTACCTACAGATAAATCTAGAATGGTTAAATTAACTCAAGAGTTAAATCTTGTTTGTGGTATGACAGGTGATGGTGTTAATGATGCTCCAGCCCTTAAGAGAGCTGATGTTGGATTTGCAATGGGTTCTGGTACAGATGTTGCTAAAGAAGTTGGAGATATTGTTATATTAGACGATAACTTTAAGTCAATTGAAAATGCTATACTTTATGGAAGAACAATTTACAATAACATATTAAAATTTATAAAGTTCCAATTAACTATTAATGTTGCAGCTGTTGCTGTATGTGCTATTGCTCCATTTATAAATGGTGAACAGCCACTAGGTATTGTTCAAATTCTTTGGATTAACTTAGTAATGGATGGTCTTGGTGCATTAGCTTTAGGTGGAGAGCCAGCTCTTTTAGAATATATGAAAGAAAAACCAAAGAGCAGAAGCCAAAGTATTGTATCTAAGAAGATGATGACTCAAATAATAGTGGCTGCTTTATGGGTAACTGCTTTAAGTTTAGTATTCTTAAATGTTGGTTTTATTAAAGATTTATTTGATAATGAAAAGCAATTATTAACTGGATATTTCTCATTATTCGTTTTATCAGCTGTATTTAATGGATTTAATGTAAGAAATGAAGGATGTAATGTACTTAGAGATATTAAGGAAAATAAAAATTTCTTAAAGATTATGGGTATAATAGTTGTTGTTCAAATTTGTTTAACATCAATTCCTGGAGTTGTGGACTTCCTTGATTGTGAACCTATATCAATTGTTAATTGGCTAATAATTTTTGGTTTAGCAATATTAATTATTCCATTTGATATGTTAAGAAAAGTTGTTATGAACTCAAAAAATAATTAATAATAATTTATTTTTATTGGCGGTCTCATATGAGATCGCCAATTATTTTTATATTCTTATTCTCAATTTAATAAATTAATGATATAATTTTGATTAAAAGGTAAAAATCTTAGTCAATATAATTGTTGGAGGCATCGATGAATAAGGGTGTATTAATTAAAGGCAATAAGGATGGATTAAATATTATCCTAAATAGGGGAGAATTTGATGGATTTGAAGATTTAAAACAAACATTTCTTGATAAACTATCAAGGGGAAAGCAGTTTTATGTAGGCTCTACGGTGTACATAACAACCAGACTCAATGATTTTAGTAAAAAAGAAATTGATGTAATAAGGAATATATTATTAGATGAGATTAAGGTTAAAGAAATAATACTTCAAGATGAAGATGATATTAGTATAGCAAAACCATCAGATGATAACTCTAAAATATTTAGTGGAGTATATGAAGGGAAAGCTAAATTTATTAATAAAACAATTAGAGGTGGTCAAGTTATTAATTATTCTAGTAATATTGTCATAATTGGGGATATTAATAATGGAGCTGAGGTTTATGCAAGAGGGAATATTATTGTACTTGGAAGCATAAAGGGAAAGGTATTTGCAGGAGTTGGAGGAAATAATGAAGCAGTAATAGCAGCATTTTGCCTTCAACCAGAAATATTAAAGATTGGAGATATAATAACAATGTCTCCAGATTCTGAAAAGCCATTATATCCAGAAATTGCTCGAGTTAAGGATAATGCAATTATTGTGGAGCCATATTTAAACAACAAATATATATAAAATTGTGGAGGGAATATAAAAAATGAGTGAAGCTATAGTAATTACATCAGGAAAAGGTGGAGTTGGAAAGACTACAACAACAGCTAATATTGGAACAGCACTTGCTGCTTTAGGAAAGAAAGTAGTTGTAATAGATGGAGATACTGGTCTTAGAAACTTAGATGTATTAATGGGATTAGAAAATAGAATTGTTTATACAATTTTTGATGTTATAGAAGGAAGATGCAGATTAAAGCAAGCTTTAATTAAAGATAAAAAATTTCCAGATAAATTAGCATTATTACCAACAGCACAAACAAAGGATAAAGATGATTTGACAGCTGATGATATGCTAAAAGTAGTTCAAGAATTAAAGAAGGAAAATGATTATGTTCTTATAGATTGTCCAGCAGGAATTGAACAAGGTTTTGAGAATTGTGTAGTTGGAGCAGATAGAGCAATAGTTGTAGTTAATCCAGAACTTACATCTGTAAGAGATGCAGATAGAGTTATTGGTAAGCTTGATGCTAAGGGGTTAGAAGATCATGGTATAATTGTTAATAGATTAAATTATGATATGACTAAAAGCGGTGATATGTTAGATGTAAGTGATATAACAGAAACATTATCAGTTAAGCTATTAGGAGTTGTACCTCAAGATACAAATGTAACAGTATCCACAAATAAGGGAGAGCCAATAGTATTAGATGAAAAGGCTTTTGCAGGTAAAGCATTTAGAAATATTGCTGAAAGAATAATTGGAAAAGATGTACCTTTTATGGATTTAAGTACGAATCAAGGTGGTTTATTAAAATCACTAAAGAAGATATTTGGTCGTAAATAGGGGGAAAGATGAATATGGGATTATTTAATTTTGGAAGAAAGAAGACTCCAAAAGAAGTAGCAAAGGATAGACTTAGATTAATATTAATTCATGACAGAGGTGATATAGCACCTGAAACTGTAGATAAGATTAAAGAAGAAATATTTCAAGTTTTATCAAAGTATATTGAAATTGAAGCAAATGATGTTGAAATTGCAGTTACTAAGAGTGAAGAAATTGAAGGGGAAGAAGTTTCACCATCAATTTCATGCAATATACCAATAAAGGGAATTAGGGGAAGATAAAATTAACCAATATGTATATAGAAATGGTGGTGAAATCTTGCCAGTAGGAAAGAATAATTTAAGTGAAAGGCTTAATTTAAAAAGATTTAGAGAAGTAGATAAACCATTATTAATAGTTATGCTATTAATAGTTTGTTATGGTATACTAAATATTTATATTGCCACAAAAGGTGGCGTATTTCCAGTATTAGGACCATATTATTTTGCAAAGAAACAGCTAATATGGTTCATTATATCAATTGTAGCTATGCTTGTAATATTATTTATTGATTATAAAACAATATTGCGTTTTGCACCTGCATTGTATATATTTTCTATAATTTTGCTATTGCTTGTGTGGGTTCCAGGTATAGGTAAAGATGTAAATGGAGGAACTGGATGGATAGACTTAAAGATAGGTCTTTTTCAACCTTCAGAACTTGCTAAAATTACTATGACACTTATGGTGGCAAAAAAAATTGATGAATTTGATGGAAATATTAATAATCTAAAGAATATGCTGCACATATTATTATATGCTGCAATTCCAATGATTTTAATACTTCTTGAAAAGGATATGGGTATGACAATGGTAAGTTTCTTTATGCTTCTTGGAATGCTTTATATAGCAGGCTTAGATAGAAGAATTATAATAGGTGGCTTTACTTTACTTGTAGTTGGAATAACGATAGCATGGAATACAGGACTTATATTAGATCATCAAAAGAGTAGATTAACAGCTTTTATGAATCAAGATGCAGATGATGTTTCAAGTGATGGATATCAGTTAAATCAGGGTATTATTGGTATAGGAAATGGTGGGCTTGGAGGAGTTAGAGTTTCTTTAGATGCAGATGTTTCTCCAGGATATGCAGGTTCAAATGTTCCAGAAGTTCAAACAGATTTTATTTTTTCAGCAGTTGCTGAGCAATGGGGATTTATTGGAGCAGTATTTTTACTTGGTTTATATGCTATATTGATTATACGTATGATTCTTATAGCTAAAAGAAGTAAAGAGCGGGATAGATCCATAGTGTGTATAGGGATTGTATCATATTTTCTTTATGCAATAGCTCAAAATATAGGAATGACACTAGGGCTTATGCCTATTACAGGTATAACATTACCTCTTGTAAGTTATGGTGGTACATCACTACTATTTACAGTAATAGCGGTTGCATTAGTCCTTAATATTGGTATGAATAATAAAAAAATTATATTTTAAAAAAAATCATTATTTAAAAATAGAAGTATTTTTAAATAATGATTTTTTATATTTGAATATTTTATTTTTATAAAAATATAATTAAATATATAACAATATCCTTGGAAAATAGTAATGGGTAAATATTCAAGAGAGTATAAAGACTATTATAAAAAAATAGAAAAAGATAGGGATAAAATTAGTAAAATAAATAAAAAGCAAGATAAAAGATATTATGTTAAAAAATTTATATATCAAGTAGTAGGAGCTGTAGTACTTTTGGGCCTACTATTTATATTGAAGAACATTCCCTTAAAGGAAGGAAATGATATATATGTTTTTTCAAAAAATACATTAAATAATGATATTAACATTAAAAATTATAAAGAGAGAATATTAGATAAAATAGATGAAATAAAAAAGATTGTATTAGGTGAGGAGACATTAAAGGAGAAAATAAAGAATGAATATATAATGCCAATTAGTGGTGATTATAAAAGTACTAATAATGCTGTTATCATTAATCCTAAAGCAGGATGTAGTGAGATTGTAGCTAGCTATAGGGGAGTTGTAGATATTCTAGATGAGGATGATAATGGAAAGTACATTATAATTAATCATCAAAATGGTATAGAAACATATTATGGGTATATTAAGGAAACTAATGTAAAGATTGGGCAAATAGTTGATAAGGGAAGGGTAATTGGCAGATGCAGTAACAAGGGCGTTTATTTTCAAATAGTTTATATGGGAATTGAGAAAAATCCTCTTGAACTTATTAATTTAGATAATGAAAAGAAATTATTATAGAGGTTTTATTATGAGAAAAAATAATAAGTTGTTTATTATCGAAACTCTTCTGCTTCTAACTGTGGCTATAATAAATTTTAAGATAATTTTTGCATTTATATTCGTAATTATTCATGAAGTTAGTCATATTATTGTAGCTAAGATTTATGGACTTAAGGTAAGTTCTTTAAAGATAAATGTTGTTGGAAGTAGAAGTGATATTTATGATATTGATAATTTGGCTTATATTAAGAGGATGATAGTCTATTTGGTAGGACCATTAGTTAATTTATTTTTAGGATTAATATTTTTTGTGCTTATGAAATATACAAATATAACTTTTTTTTATGAAGCATATATTATAAATTTGGGGTTAGGTATATTTAATTTAATACCTGCATATCCTCTTGATGGCTCAAGAATTTTAGAAATTCTATTAGAAATAAAAGTATTATACAAAACAAGTAAAAAAATAGTTGTGATTTTTAGTTTTATAGTAGTAATTTTATTATTAATGATATTTATGTTCAGCATTTATATACATAAAATTAATATAAGTTTTATATTAGTAGCAATAGTTATTGCATATTCAAGCATTATTGAAGCAAAGAAAACAATGTATACAATAATTAAAAGCTTATATAAAAAAGAGAATTTATTAATAAATAAAAATTATTTAGAAAATAAAAATATATGTATTTATTATAAATGCAGTTTAATAAAGGCATTGTCTTTTATTGATAGAAATAAATTCAATTGTTTTTATGTATTAAATGAAGGATTAAAGGTGTTAGGTATAGTATATGAAGAGGAATTGATAGAGGCTATAAAAAATTATGGTAATATTAATTTTAAGGAGTATATGGAAACAAAAAATAAAAAGTGAATAATTATATAGTAAAGAAATGTTATTAGAGGTATTTTAAATGAATCCTTATGAACTTATAACAATGATTCAATCACGAATGCAACAAGATCCAGTATTTGCTATGCAGTTTAATCAGTTAGTACAAAGGTTGAATAGTATGCCAGGACTGCAAGATGAGGTTATGAGAATAATAAAAATTCAAGATGACAGAAAGAGGCAAAAAGCAATAAATAAATTACCTGGTAGTGTAAAGTCAACAGTAGAAGAAATGATGAGACTTATTAATAGTAGATAGGAAAGTGAATTTAATATTCTCTTTCCTATTGAATTTATATAACGAAGTATATTATTATATAAAAGAAATATGAATAATTATAAGCGTATAAGTATAACAAGGAGAGATAATTTATGTGGGCAAACGAAAGTGTATTTTATCAAATATATCCAATAGGTTTTTGTGGGGCACCATTAGAAAATGATGGACAAACTGTTTCAAGGATATTAAAGGTAAAAGAGTGGTCAGACTATTTAAAGGAAGTTGGGTTTAATGCGATATATTTTTCTCCAATCTTTGAATCAGATAATCATGGGTATGATACAAGAGATTATAGAAAAATTGATTGCAGATTAGGTACAAATGAAGATTTTGCAGAGGTTTGTAAAGATTTACATGAAAAAGAGATAAAAGTTGTTCTAGATGGAGTGTTTAATCACGTTGGAAGAGGTTTTTGGGCATTTCAGGATGTATTAAAAAATAGAGAGTCTTCAAAATATAAGGATTGGTTCTATATTAATTTTGGTCAAAATAATGCATATAATGATGGATTATATTATGAAGGTTGGGAAGGACACTATGAATTAGTTAAATTGAATTTAAGAAATAGAGAAGTAGTAGAGCATTTATTTGCTTGTATAAAGGGCTGGGTTGAAGAGTTTGATATAGATGGACTTAGACTTGATGTGGCATATATGATTGATAGAGAATTTTTAAGAGAACTTAGAGCATATTGCAACAATTTAAAGCCAGAATTTTTCTTGATAGGAGAAACAATTCATGGAGATTATAATCAAATTGTTAATGATGATATGCTTCATAGCTGTACAAATTATGAATGTTATAAGGGTGTATATTCAAGCTTAAACAGTAAAAATATGTTTGAAATAGCATATTCATTAAACAGACAGTTTGGACCTGAAAATTGGACAATATATAAGGGCAAACATTTAGTAAGCTTTGTAGATAATCATGATGTAACAAGATTAGCAAGTATATTATCAGATAAGAGACATCTAAATGCAGCTTATGCATTAATTTTTGCAATGCCAGGTATACCTTGTGTATATTATGGAAGCGAGTGGGGCGTAGAAGGAAGAAAAGAAGATGGAGATGCTTCACTTAGACCTTGTATTGAAAAGCCTGAAGCTAATGAGTTAACTGAGTTTATTAAAAAGCTTGCAGAAATTAGAAAGGATAATAAGGCTTTAGCTTATGGTGGATATAAGAACATTGTTCTAACTAATCTTCAATTAGTATTTGAAAGATATTTAGAAGGTGAAACAGTTTATGTTGGAATAAATATTGATGACAAAGATTTTAAAGCTAATTTCAGTTGGAAAAATGATGCAGTTGATTTATTAACTGGTGAAGAAGTTGATTTATCATCAGGAGTTAACCTTCCACCTTTTTCAGTAGCAATTTGGAAATAATTTGTTTAATATTAGATTAGGAGTATAATTTATGAAAATAGTTAATTTAGTAGTTGCCATTATTCTTAGTATTAGTTTTATTGGATGTTCTAAATGCAAGATTTGTGATGTTAAAAAATGATGGAGAATGGTATATTGCTAGATTAGTACCTTTTGAGGAATAATTTAAAGGTCTTAAATGCTTTGTTTAGTGTTTAAGATCTTTTTTTGTAGGCTTAATTTATGTGTATTAACTATAAGCTATTTTTGTGTTAAAATTAATTCATAATAAAAAAAGAATGGAGATTAGTATGAAAAAAATAACAGATGATATTTTGTGCAGAGTTGAAAAACCATCAAGATATATTGGTGGAGAATTAAATCAGGTTGTTAAAGATCCTAAGTCAGTAGACATAAGATTTGCATTTTGTTTTCCTGATGTTTATGAAGTGGGAATGTCACATCTAGGAACAAGAATACTTTACCATACTCTTAATCTTAGAGAGGATACATATTGTGAAAGAGTGTTTGCACCATGGCCAGATATGGAGAAGGAATTAAGAGATAATGATATAGAGTTATATGCACTTGAGAGTAAGGATTCTATTAGAAATTTTAATTTTATAGGTTTTACTCTTCAATATGAAATGAGTTATACTAATGTATTAAATATGCTTGATATGGCAAATATTAAGATTAGAGCTAGTGAAAGAGGAGAAAATGATCCATTAATTATGGCAGGTGGACCATGTGCCTATAATCCAGAACCTCTTGCAGAAGTTATTGATTTCTTCGAATTAGGTGAAGGTGAGGAAATGATGAATGATGTAATGGAGGTATATAAAAAATACAAGGATAATTGGAATAAGAAGGCCTTTTTAAGAGAAATATCTCATATAAGAGGGATTTATGTTCCTTCATTATATGATGTTACATATAATGAGGATGGTACTATTAAGGAATTTAAACCAAAGTATGAAGATGTGCCAAAGACTGTTAGAAAGAGAATTATTACTAACTTTGATAAGGTACCATTTCCAGAAAATATGGTAGTTCCATATACTGATATAGTTCATGATAGAATCGTTTTAGAAACATTTAGAGGATGTACTAATGGATGCAGATTTTGTCAGGCAGGAATGATATATAGACCAGTTAGGGAAAAGAAAAAAGATACACTAATTAAACAGGCTAGAGAAATGGTTAAAAACACAGGATATCAAGAAATATCTTTATCATCATTAAGTACTTGTGATTATTCAGAAATTCAAGAGCTTATTCATGAACTTATGGAGGAACATTATAAAAATAGAGTTGCAATTGCACTTCCATCAATTAGAGTAGATGCCTTTTCTGTAGATTTAATTAAAGAAATTCAAAAGGTTAAGAAGACTGGTTTGACATTTGCACCAGAAGCTGGTTCTCAAAGAATGAGAGATATAATAAATAAGGGCTTAACTGAGGATAAGATATTAGAAGCTGCAAAGAGTGCATTTAGAGCTGGCTGGACTAAGATTAAACTATATTTCATAATAGGTCTTCCATATGAAAAGGTAGAGGATTGTACAGCTATTGGAGAGCTTGCACACAAGATAGCAGACCAATATTTTGAATTACCTAAATCAGAAAGAAATAAAGGTTTAAATATAACTGTAAGTACGTCTATATTAGTTCCTAAGCCTTTTACAGCTTTTCAATGGGCAAAGATGGAAAGAATGGATGTAGTAACAGAGAGAATAGAAGCTGTTAAGAGTGCCATAACATCAAGAAGTATTAATTATAATTATCATGAACAGCAGACTTCTTATTTAGAAGCGTTATTTGCAAGAGGAGACAGAAGATTAAATGAGGTTCTTATAAAAGCATTTGAAAAAGGTGCTAAGTTTGATGGATGGTCTGAATACTTTAAATATGACTTATGGATGGAAGCTATAAAAGAATGTAATTTAGATTCTGATTTCTATGTGTATAGAGAACGTAGTTATGACGAAGTATTACCTTGGGACTTTATAGATATTGGAGTAAATAGAAAATACTTAGAAAATGAAAATGAAAAGGCTAAAAGAGGCGAATTAACACAAAACTGTAGAAAAGGCTGTACTGGCTGTGGAATAAATGTAAACTTTAAGGAAGGAGAGTGTTTTGAAGGTGCGATACTTAATAAAGTACACTAAAGAGAGCAATATTAAATTTATTGCCCATCTTGATTTAATGAGAACAATACAAAAGGTAATTAGGAGAGCAGAACTTCCTGTAAAGTATTCTAATGGATTTAATCCACATATGTCATTATCAATAGCTCAGCCTTTATCAGTTGGAGTCTATTCAAATGGTGAATATTTAGATTTGATTTTGGTAGAAGAAGTAAATGAAGAAGAGATAATTAATAGATTAAATGAAAAGACTGCATCAGGAATTAGATTTTTAGAGGCTAAAAAGATAGTTGAAAAAGAAAATGTTAAAAAGCTTCCACAAGCTATGGCACTTATTGATGCATGTAGATATACAGTTAAGATACCCTATAAGAACATAGATAATCTATTAAAGGAAATGGATGATTTAACTACTAATCAAAAAGAGTGGAAAATCATAAAGGAAACTAAGACATCAACTAAAGAGGTTGATATAAAGCCTATGATATTTGAAATAAAATATTGGATTAAGGATAATAGTTTAGTTTTAAATTTATTATTACGTTCTGGAAGTAGAGAGCATTTATCGGCAGATTTAGTAGTAAAATATATAAAAATGCATACAACAAACGTAAAGGATGGTTTTGTTGATATTAGGAGAGAAGAAATGTATTTCTATAAGCAAGAAAAATTAGAACCGCTATATAATTGTAGATAGGAGAATTGTATATATGCGTGAAATTTTAGTTGAAAGAAGAAATAATATATTAAGAATAGGCATAAAGGACAATGGTAAATTATCTGAAATAATAGTTGAAGAGGATAAAAATGAGCCTGTAATAGGAGAATTATATAAAGCTAGAGTTAAAAATATAATAGAAGCTACTAATTCTATATTTTTAGATATTGGTATGGAAAAGCAAGCTTATCTTTATTACAGTAATGAATTAAAGAATTCTAATATAAAAAAAGGTGATGAATTAGTAGTAGAGATAATAAAAGAACAGCTTAATAATAAAGGTGCAAAGGTTACTACTAACTATAGTTTAGTAAGTAAGCATTTAGTTCTTGAAAGTAAGGGGGGTGGAATAAGCTTTTCTAAGAGATTTAAAGATGAAATAAAAAAGTCATTAATAGAAGCAGAATTAAAGCCATTAGAAGAGGGAAAGTTAGTAGTCAGAACAGAAGCGTCTAATGTTAGCATGAAAGAACTAGAGTACGAGAGGGCACTACTAATAAAGGAACATGAAGAAATAAAAAGAAAAGAGAAATATTCAACTAAGCTTGGAAAAATATATGGTGAGAATGTTACTTTAACTAATGTTCTTAGAGAAAAAGTAGATATTGAGGATGTTAAAATAATATTAGATGATGAAGATGATTATAAGTTTACCAAGGAATATTTAAAAAGCGAGAATAATATAAAAATAGAGTATTTCAATCAAAATATTAAGATGTTTGAATTTTATAACATTGAAAAAGAAATATTGAAGCTAAGACATAATAAGGTGGTATTACCTTCAGGTGGTTATATAATAATAGAAAAAACTGAGGCTATGTATACAATTGATGTTAATTCAGGTAAGAGCATTAAAGAAAGAAGTTTTGAAAAAACTATACTTGAAACTAATTTAGAAGCAGCAAGAGAAATTGGTAAACAGATACTTTTGAGGAACCTAAGCGGTATAATAGTTATAGATTTTATTGATTTAAGAGAAAAATCTCATAGGGCACAAATATTAAAGGCACTAAATGAATCTTTAAAAGAGGATGCAGGAAATATAAAGGTATTTCCATTTACTGAACTAGATTTAGTTCAGGTATCAAGAAAAAGAAGAGGAAAGAGTGTATATGATTATATGGAAGAAAAATGTCCATTGTGTGCTGGTAATGGAAAACTATTAAAGCTTTCTTATATTGAAGATTTAATTCAGAATGAAATAATAAGATATAGTACAGAAAATGGTATAAATGAATTTTTAATAGAGATAGAAGAAACGTATAAGCGAAGTGTTCAAGATGATATAGTTTCATTCTTAACTAATATATGTGCTATTGATAAGGAAATATATATAAATTATATTTCTGGAATTGAAAGTTACAGGGTTGAACCAATAATATTTAAAAATCAAAAGGCTAATTTAGAGAAGTATAAGATAGAAATTTAGTTAATAAACTATGAACATTTTTAACAATTTATTATATTTCACTCTAATTGTTCTAGTTTTTTAGTAATGATGATATAATTGTAAAAGAAAAGAGATAAGAGAAATTTTAAGCAAATAAATTGGCTGGGGAGGCGGAATATATGGATAATAACGGATTAGATATGGAATTAGGAGAAGTTGTAGAGAAATTAGCAAGTAATTTTGAACAAACATCAGCAACAATTGAACAATTGTCTGCATCAGCAGCAAATATTACTTTAGCACAAGAAAATTTAAATAATGAGGTTAGAGAAGTTGGAGATATGACAGAGGAAATTAATAAAATTCTTGATGCTATAAAAGCAATTGCTTCTCAAACTAAGATGTTGGGGTTAAATGCAAGTATTGAAGCTGCTAGAGCAGGAGAAGCTGGTAAAGGATTCTCTGTAGTTGCAAAAGAAATTCAAAAGCTATCAGAAAGTTCAAAAGAAACAGCTAATGCAATTAGTGCATTGACTAAACAAATTCAAAAGTCTGTACAAGATACGATTGCTAGTTCAGAAACTACATTAGTAACTTCAAAAGAACAGTCAACTGCCATGGAGGCTGTAACTAAGACTATAGAAGAAGCTGTTAATTTAACAGAAAAGTTAAGACGTATGGCAAAATAAAAAAATGTTTATTAATTTTTTATATGTTGGAGGGTAAGATATGAGAATAAAGGATTTAGTAGAAAGTAAAAAGAGAGAACAAAAGAGAAAACAAGATATTAAAACTGCAAAGGTAGCTGCAGGTGTAGCAGTAGGAGCAGTAGCAGTAGGAGCAGTAGCGGGAATGTTATTTGCACCTAAGTCAGGAAAAGAAACAAGAAAAGATATAGCTGAAACAGCAACAAAGGTTAAAGGAAATATTAAAGAAAAGGGTATGGAGATAAAGGAAAGTATATCAAATAAAGTTGCAGATACTAAAGAAGCAATTTCAAATTATGTTGAGAGCAAAAAAAATAATATGGAAGAATTATCAGATGATGAAGATATCTTAGAATCATCTTCAGAGATACTAGATGAAGATAACTTAAATTAGTTGTTAGGAGCAAAAAAATGTATATATCTATATCAGATTTATTATGGGGTATACTTGGTGTAGCAGGATTTGCATTAATAATTGTATTTATTATGGCATTAATTAGAATTATTAAATTAATTACTAATATTAATGATATATTAGATACTAATAAGAAAAATATTAATGAATTCTGTGAAAAGTTACCAGGAATTAGTGATAACGTAGTAGAAATTTCAGATAATGTAAAAGACATAAGTGAAGTTGTTAGTGAGACTACAGCTGAGGTAATAGTAGCTAAGGATAATATTACAAGCGGAGTTGATACAATTAAAGATGTTTTAGGTATTATTTTATCTGTATTTACAAAAAAAGAAAAGTAAGTGGTTTTTAAATCACTTACTTTTCTTTTGTATACTAATTAGTTTTTAATCCCCCATACGGCAAATCCGTAATCAGCATCGCTTTCATTAACTTTCCATTCATCATTAGATTTTGTTAAGTTGATTTTAGCATCTCTTTCTTCTAATGATGCTTCTTTTAATTTCTTTTCAACTAATTCAAAATATTTATTATATATTTCGTCTTGAGATGAATCAGCAGAAAGTGAAGATTGAACTTCTGTTACAGCTTCATTGATTAGAGTATTTAAGTTTACACCTTTTACTTTTAAATTAACAGTAGCTTTTTCACCATCAACTTTTTCATCAGTAACTGTTACTTCCATTTTTCCAATACAATTAATCATAGCATCAAGACAAGAATCTGGTATATTAGCAGTAGAACTGTTTCCACCTAATTGTTTTTTCATTGCTTCTTTTGAAAAGCTTGAGTTTGTTTGGCTTGAAACATCTTCAAAGTATTTTTTTGCAACATCTTTAGGAGCAGTAGCGCCACATCCAATTAAAGCAAACATTGCCATAATAGTAACTGCAAGTACAAGTAATTTCTTTTTCATTAATTAATCCCCCTTTAAATTAAATACGGTATTATTATACCATATTAAAGGTGTTTGTAAATAAATTTATTGTAAATTTGTCGTAAGTCATAATTTAAGCCACATAATATATGCATCTTCATTGTTGTCAGAGTAAAAATTTTTTCTGATTCCTGAAACATTAAAGTTGAATTTTTTATATAAGTTTTGGGCTGGAATATTAGATTTTCTAACCTCTAATGTCAAGGAAGAAATATTCCAATTCTTCATATTATTTATTACATATTCTATAAGAAGGGAGGCTATTTTTTGTTTTCTATAGTTTGGATGAACAGCTACATTTGTAATGTCACCTTCATCTAGTACTATCCAAAGCCCAATGAAACCAACAACCTCATTATTTTCTGTAACAGCTACAATATATTTAGCATTTTTATTATCTAATTCTTTATTTATAGAATCTAAGCTCCAAGCTTCCTTTAAACTAAGTTTTCCGACATTAAAGACACCTTCAGTATATGAGGATGTCATTTCTTTTAGTTCTATTTTCATTTTTTGTTAAGCCTTCTTTCAAGGTCTTGTTCAGCTTGTGGTTTTTTGATATATAGGGGAGCTGAATTAGGATTATCAGATTTTCCATCTTTAATAAGCATTAGACCTAATTCTCCTATTGAAGATGCCCTTACATTAATTAAATGCTTGGGAGCAAAAACAGCATTTTTAATATTTTGAGCTAAGTAATCTCTGTGCTTTAATATACCATCTCCAGTAAAAATGATATTTTCATTTTTTTCTTTTAAAATCTCAACAAGTTCATCTATGTCCATAGCTACAGGTTCTAAAATATTGTGTAGTTTTCCATCAATTAGTTTATAAAGAGAAGTATAAACATTTTCTCTAAGTGCAGTCATTATAGGACATATTATTCCAGAAAAACTTGATACACTATAAGCAAGACCATCTAATGAAGAAAGACTTACATAAGGTTTGTTTGAACCAAAGCTTAAGCCTTTTATAGTTGCCATTCCGATTCTAAGTCCAGTAAAAGAGCCTGGTCCTTTTGATACAACATATCCATCAATATCGTTTATTGACATATTATTTTCGTTTAGTATCTTATCAATCATAGGCATTAGTATTGTGGAATGTTCACGTTTGTTATTTAATATATATTCGCTTATTATTTCTTCATCATTAATAAGTGCAATGGTAGCTACTTTTGAAGAAGAATCTATGCTTAGTACATTCATTTATTTTATCTCCTTTATATAATTATATTTTTCTCCATAAGGAGTAATTGTTATTTTTCTATAGTTTTCATCTTTGTTAATATCTTTTGAGATATGAATATGTAAGTATTCTTTTGGAAGAATTTCTTCTATATAGTTTGCCCATTCGATAATAGAAACTGCATCAGAAAAAATATAATCATCAAATCCGATAGCATATACTTCATCAGGATCACTTACTCGATATACATCAAAGTGATTTAATTTTAATCTGCCACTATTATATTCATTTACAATTGTAAATGTAGGGCTAGTTATGATATCTGTAATATTAAGTCCCCTTGCAATTCCTTTAGTTATATGAGTTTTTCCAGTTCCTAAGTCACCAGTTAAGCAAATGATATCTCCTGAATTAACTAAAGTACCTATTTTATAACCAAGAGAAGTAGTTTCATCTATATTATTTACTATAAATTCCATAAAAACTCCTTTAATTACAATAATAATATTTATAATACATATTTTATACAAAAATTAGATAAAAATAAATAAAATATTAAGATTATTATTTTATTATTGAAAATTTATAGGCTAGGTAGTAAACTTTTTATGAGATTTGGTCGTTAAAATTAAATGGCTGGAGGATTTTTATGAAGAAGATTACTTTTGGAATGCTTATTATAACATTTGTGATGTTTTTGGGACTTTTAGTAACATCAGATGTAAGCTTTGCTAAAATAGATTCAAACTTGGATGAAGAAAGAAATGTATATCTTAATATTATGACTTGCAATAAGATGCAATATCATATGGTAAAGGATATTGTTAATGATAAACACAATGTTCAATACTTATTTGATTCTGAAAAAGAATCAGATAAATTTAAACCAACTTTGGATGTAATAAATAATATATCTAATATGGATTTATTTTTTTATACAGGATTAGATTATGAGGTTTGGAGTAATGATTTAATTGCAAAAGTAGATAAGAGTAATTTAGGTGTAATTGACTTATCTAGAGGAATAAGAATTATTAATGAACCTAATAATAATCCATATTATCTTTTGGGCATAGAAGAGTATAAAACTGCACTTTATAATATAAAGAATGCTATTCAAGATAAAGACCCATTAAACAGAGAATATTATGAAAATAATTATAATAAAACAATTATTAATATTAATAAATCTAAAGAAAATATTATAAAAAATAGCAGCAAAATAGACTTTAATAATTATTCTTTTATTACCACAGACCGTAATTTAGAATATTTTTATAGAAGCTTAAATATAAATATGGATTATGTTTCAGTAAACCAATTAAATAAGTATCTAGAAGATAATAAGCTAGATGCTAATAAAATTGTTATCTTTAAAGAAGAACAGACAAAATTTAAAAATGAAAAATATAATATAATTAGTTTTAATTGTTATACAACCCAAAATCCTAAGGATATGATAATAGATAATTATAAAAAAATATATTATAATAAGTTATTTAAGTAAAGATATTAGTTCTCTAAGGTAGTAATACTATCGTAGAGAATTTTTTCTTACCACTTATTAAAAAAAAATAATATTAAGTGGTTCTATAAAATAAAATTGTATTTTTATATAATAATGATATTAGATAAATTAAAGAAGGGAAGCTTTTTATGGAGAAAATAATGAGACCTGTTTGGGCAGAAATTAATTTGGATAATATAGAGTATAATATTAAAAATATAGTTAATCAGTCTGAAGGAAGAGAAGTAATTGCAGTAGTAAAAGCGGATGCATATGGTCATGGAGCTATTGATATTGTAGATACATTACTTGAAAATGGTGTCTCAAGGCTTGCTGTAGCAGTTATTACAGAGGGTATAGAGCTTAGAAAGAATAATGTAAATGCACCAATTATGATACTTGGTTATACACCAATTACTTTTGCTAAAGAACTAATAAATTATAATATAGAGCAGACTGTAAGTACGTTAGAATATGCAAAAGAATTATCTAAAATAGCAGAAGAAATGCACACTAAGGCTAAGATACATATAGCTTTAGATACAGGAATGGGAAGAATTGGTTTTATTCCAAATGAAAAATCTGCTGATGAAGTCAAAGAAATTAGTAAATTAAAAGGAATAGAAATAGTAGGATTATTTACTCATTTTTCTACAGCAGATGAAAAAGATAAGACATATACTAATATGCAATTTGAAAAATTAACTTCATTTATAAAAATGTTAGATGATAGAAATGTAGATATAGAAGTTAAGCATTGTTCAAATAGTGGAGCTATTATAGATATGCATGAAACCTTTTTAGATGCAGTTAGGGCAGGAATTATTCTTTATGGATATTATCCATCTGATGATGTAGATAAGTCAAAGTTAAGTATAAAGCCGGCACTTACATTAAAGACAACAGTTTCTCATATTAAAGAGATGGATGAAAATATGTATATTAGTTATGGTAGAACATATAAGACTAATAAAAAGTCATTGATTGCAACATTACCAATTGGTTATGCAGATGGATATTCTAGAGGTTTGAGTGGAAAAGCTAAGGTTATAGTAAATGGTAAGTTTGCTAATATCGTGGGAAGAATATGTATGGATCAGTGTATGATTGATGTTACAGATATAGGAGATGTAAAAATAGGAGATGAAGTCATACTTTTAGGTTCTGAGGGAGAGTTAAAGTATGATGCAGATGATTTTGCAAAAGATTTAAATACCATAAATTATGAAATTATATGTATGCTTAAACAAAGGGTACCAAGAGTCTATACTAAGAATGGTAGGGTTGTGAGTGTTAGAAATTATATATAAAATGGTTAAAGATTTCAAATCTTTAACCATTTTTATATTCCAATTAGAAATCATTAGAGAATATAATTAAAATTAGTGTATAATTTTATGTAAAGATAATGAAAGAATAGGAGTAAAGATATGATAGACATAGTAGTTATTAGTAATCAGATGATTAAATTATTTTTAATTATTTGTGTAGGTTTTATGTTATACAGAATAAAGCTTATTGATGAGGAGTTTAGGCACAAGCTAACTAAATTATTATTGAATGTCACAATGCCAGCATTAATGTTATCTTCTGTTATGAAGGAAGAGAATAGTCATGATATGGGCAGAGTTTTAGAGATGTTTGGATTATCAATAGTAATATTTGCAATTGCATTACCTATTATAAGTATGATTATAGTTAAAATTTTACCAATTTCTAAAAAGCAACAGGGATTATATATGTTTATGAATTCATTTTCTAATGTAGGATTTATGGGCTTTCCTATAATCCATGCTGTTTTTGGTGAAGGTGCAATGTTAGATGCTGCAATTGTAAATTTAATATTTAATTTAGCAGTTTTTACATTTGGTATTACAATGATTAATTATGGAACAGAACAAAAGGATAAATTTAATATAAAAAAACTGTTAACTCCAGGTATTTTTAGTTCAGTAATTGCTATTATAATTTATTTTTCAGGAATAACATTTCCACAAGTTTTATCAGATACATGTTCAATGATTGGAGAAATTACTTCACCTATTGCAATGATAATAATGGGAGCAACCTTAGGAAGAATGGATATAAAAGCAGTATTTAGTGAATGGAAAGTATATCCATTTACAGCAATTAAGCAGATATTAATTCCGATTTTATTTTGGTATGTATTAAAACTATTTATAACTGATGAGTATATTTTAGGTTTTATGATGATAATGTTATCTATGCCTGTGGCAAATACTGCAGTTCTTTTTGCAACTGAATATAAAAATGATGAAAATCTGGCAGCTAAGACTGTCTTTATTACAACATTGATGTCGTTAATTAGCATACCTTTTATAATGTATGTATTTTTTACTTAAGGAGATAATATGAAAAAAATAATATCAGTATTAATTATATATATTATAACTATATTTAATTTTGTACGAGTACAAGCACTAGAAATTAATAGCAGATATGACCCAAGAGAAGAAGATAGGATAACAGATATAAGAGATCAAGGGGAATTAGGAACTTGTTGGGCATTTGCAGGAATAGCAGCTCTTGAGACATATTTAAAATATAATAATTTGGGGGATAATGATTTATCAGAAGAACATATGAATTGGTGGTGTACTCCAGATAGAAACGGATATGGATGGAATAGAAATCCTGATGAAGGCTCATGGGCAGAAGCAGTAATTGGTTATTTTACAAGTGGACAAGGAATAAAGAGTGAAAAGGATATTACTTATAATAGCTCTTTTAATGGAAAGAAACCTCAAAATATGGATACTGCTCCTACTTTATTTGATGTTTCTGAAATTGAGTATTTGGAAAATGATGAAAAGAGTATAAAGGAAGCTATTTATAAATATGGGGCTGTATGTGCAAACTATATTCACAGTGATTATTTTGTGGGGAATGATTTTTCCTCGTACTATGATAATGATTTATATGCTGATGGATTTAAGCATAGAATAGCTATTGTTGGATGGGATGACAACTATAGTAAAGATAATTTTTTAGTACAGCCAGAAAAAGATGGAGCATGGTTAATAAAGAATAGTTGGGGAGATTATAATAAAGAAGGAGGATATTTGTGGATATCTTATGAGGATTGTAACATATTGCGTGACCCTATTAATTTTGCAATAAGGAAGGCCCAAAAGACAGATGGAAAACATAAAATATATCAGCATGATAAGTATGGTGCAATATCAACTATTAACAAGCTAGACTTTAGTGAAGAAGATAATTATAAAAAATTAACGTGTGCCAATGTATATGATTTTAGTGAGGAATATAATAAATTAAGTTCTGTCAGAATAATGACTGGCTCTGTGGGTGCAAACTATGAAATTGCCTATGCTAAGGTTATAAATAATAATATAGATATTGAAAATAAAGTAAAATTAGCTGAGGGAATAGTAGAATATTGTGGATATATGGATATAGAAACTAATAATTTTTATCTTCCAAAGGGAAAGGGAGCGATAGTGGTTACTATTGATTATGGAGAAAAAGAGGATTTAGCTGAGATTGGCTGTGAGATAACTAGAGAGGAATGGAACTTTAAGGCGGAGGTAAATCCTAATGAGAGCTATATTCTTATTAACGATAAGCTAGTGGATGTTACTAAGTGCAAACTAAAAAATCCTATGAACTTTACAATTAAGGCTATAACTGAATTGTCTAGTGATAAACTAATTACTAATTTTACTATAGGAAGTTATAATATGATTGGTTTATTTTCAAATGATACTTTTACCTTAAGCGTACCAGAAGGTCAAGATATAAAGGATTTAGATTTAAAAATAGCGATGAATAATTCAAGCTCTAAGATTGTTCAGATTGGAGATATTAAAATTGATAAAAGTGAGTATGCTGGAAAAATTAAAGAGTCAAATTTTAATATATTATGTAGAGCTGCTGATGGTAGTGAAAAGACATATAGAGTAGTAATTAACAAGCATACTGATGTAATAGAAGAAAAATCTAATGGGATAGGTAAGGTATTAATATTTTTTGGTATATTTATAGGAGCATTTTCTATGGTTATTATATATTTAAAATCTGTTAAAAAACTTTAATAAAATAGTGATATGTGTTAATATAATCATATATTTTATAAAAGGAGATGTATTATGGAAAATTATATTGGTGACAATTGGTTTATATTAGCTATTGTTTTATTAATAGCAACTATATTCATACCTATATTATTATTTGTTCTATTATTTATTAAAAGTGGAAAATTTGTAAAAAAGCCTGTAGGTTTTGGTATTGTTCAAGCCTATTCAGTAATAGCTTGTGTTCTTATGCTTATAGTGCGTTCAGAGAGAGTAAATTTTGCAGGTGTGATTTTAGGCTTTTTAACAATATTTGTAACAGTAGGAACTGCATTTGTAAAAAAGTATGATTTTTTTGTAGCAAGACTTGCTAATGCTATACTTGTAGTATTTTCAACATTAGCGTTTTGGTATACAGAGTGGCATGTTGTTATGTTGTTTATAATTATTGCCATTATGTCACTATTAATATTTTTATTATATTTACAGAAAAAGAATAATGTAATAAATTATAAAAAAAAGAAGTAAAATAGTTTATGGCTAGAGAAGGGATTTTTAACTTAAAATTTTGTTAAAAATCCTTTTTATACTAGTAATTTTTTTTAAAAGGTATATAATTGTTCATTGTAATAAAAGTATTACTATTTTAGGAGGATGATGGTTTTGAATGATATATTAGGGATTTACAAAAGTGATTTGAAAGGTGTATTTAAAAGAGTAACTTCTATATTAATGATTTTAACATTAATAATATTACCGTCTCTTTATGCTTGGTTTAATATTGATGCTGCATGGGATCCATATGGGAATACTGGTTCTATAAAGGTTGCAGTTTCTAATAATGATGCAGGTGGAACTCTTGATATTATAGGGAAAAAATATAATGCAGGAGATATGCTGATTGAACAGTTGGAAAATAATGATTCTCTAGAATGGTGTTTTGTGAGTGAAAAAGATGCTAGAAATGGTGTTGATGCAGGAAATTTTTATGCAGCCTTAATAATACCAGAGGATTTTACAGAATGTTTATTGTCTATATCAAATGATGAAATTATTCAGTCCAAAATAAAATATTTAGTGAATGAAAAAATAAATCCTGTAACTCCAATTATTACTAAAAAAGGTGTAGAAACAATTAAATATGAACTAAGAAAAAAATTTGTTTCAATAGTAAATGAAATGATATTTAAGATTGTAAGTGTTGTAGGAAATACTGCTGAACAGTCAGAAGATAAAATAGATGGAGCTGTAGATACAGTACATAAATTAAATGATTTGATGCCGGCAATACAAGAACTTATTAATAAAGTGGATAATAGTGAACTAACATTTAATGAATTTGAAGAGAAAGCAAATCAATTATTTGAAAAAGTAGGAAATACAAATCAGACACTAGGTAAAGATTTGGAGCAGTTAGGTAGTTATTTAAATTCTATTAATATGACAATTAATCAGACAACCCCATTTATAAAACAAGCCTTAAAGTCAGGAATAGCTATGGCAGAATCGTATAAGGCATTAATAAATAGTATTGAGATTAATCAATCAATAGAGGATATTAAAAAAACTCTAATTATAGTTAGGGATGGATTAATAGATTTTGATACTAAGTTAAATAGTATAATTAAATTATTAGAAGGTAATAATTCTATTGAACATTTAAAGCAGATAGAACAATCTGTAATTTATATATCTGTAATATTGGATGGAACTATTACTAAAATTGATAATGGGGAAGCATTGTCAGCTGATAGATTAAATGATATTAAGAAGGCTGTTATTAAAAGTTGTGATTTAATAATATCTTTAAATGATGGTGGAGGGACTTTATTAAATCAAATTGATAGTATTTTTTCAGATACAATTAACATATGTAATGATGGTACAAATTTATTTAAAGAAATTCAGGAAATTCTAAATCAAGTTAGTGAGCTTAAGAATATGTTTAATGTAGGAGAGAGTCTTAATGGGACAAATTTTGAAAATATTAAAACTAAATTCCCTATATTTAAAGAAAAGTTAGCTGATTTTGTTAAAAAATTTGATAAATTAAATTATGAGGATAAAAAGCAGAAATTAGCTGAACTTTTGCAGATAGATTTGGAAGATGAAAGTACGTTTTTATCAAGCCCAATAAACATAGATAAGCAAATATTATACCCAATAGATAATTATGGTTCAGAAATAACTCCATTCTATAATTCACTTGGATTGTGGATTGGTGCACTATTATTAGTAGCATTAACTACTTGTAAGGCAAAGAATTATAAAAAAGAAAATCTCTCAGCAAGAAAAGAGTATGTTGGTAAATATTTATTTTTTATTACATTAGGTATATTACAATCATTAGTTATGACACTTGGTGAGATATTTATATTAGGTGTAGACAGTAAACATCCATTTTTATTTGTTATGTTTGGTGTACTAGTTAGTTTGGTATTTCAAACAATAGTATTCACAATAACTTCATGTCTTGGAGCAATAGGAAAGGGATTGTCATTAGTTGTTTTAGTACTTCAAGTAGCAGCATCTGGGGGGATATATCCAATTCAAGTTAATGGATATGCATTTAAAGGGTTGAGTCCATTATTACCATTTACATATTCTATTGGTTTATATAGAGAAGCTATAGGCGGGATAACAAGTACATTATTAATAAAGAATATTTTATTATTATTATTATTTATGATTATTTTCTTATTCTTAGGAATAGTTTTTAAAACAATATTTGGAAGACCTAAGAACTTGCTTGAAGAGAGCTTTGAAGAAAGTGGATTATAATTAGACAGGAGATGTATAATATGAAGAATATTTTTAAGATATATATCAGAGATTTAAAAAGTATTTTTACTCATATAGGTGCATTAATAATTGTAGGAGCAATATTAATACTTCCTTGTTTATATACATGGATAAACTTAAAGGCAGATTGGGACCCTTATGGAAAAACAAATGATGTACAAATAGCTATTGTAAATAATGACGAGGGTTATAAAGTATATGATTATAAGTATAATATAGGAAATGAAATAACTAATGAATTAATAAAGGAAAATAAGTATGGATGGAATTTAGTTTCTGAGGAAAAAGCTGATGAGGGAATAGAAGAGGGGACTTATTATGCAAAGATAATTATTCCAAAAGATTTTAGTAAGGAATTATTTGGGGAAAGAAGTATTGATAAGGACAATGTAGATATTAAATATATTTTAAATCAAAAGCTTAATCCCATAGCATCAAAAATGGCAGATTCAGGGGCAAATGATATTAAGGATGAATTAAATGGTGATATTATTCAAAGTGTTGATGAAGCAATATTTGAACAATTAAATAATTTAGGGATAAAGGCTAAGGAATATAAACCAGATATAATAAAACTATTAGAATTAGTAAAAGAAGTAAATGAAGATTTGCCTAAAATAGATAAATCTATAGAAAATGTACAAAATGGGATTACTTCTAGTAGAGAAGCATTAAATAATATAAATAATCTGATGCCTAAAATCTCAAAAATATTATATCAGGGTCAGGATATTGTGAATAATATAAGGGAATGTTCAAAAGACTTGAAGGTAAACAAAAATCAGGTTGGAAATGTTATTAAGCAAGATTTAGATGTATTGATTTCTGTGCTTAATGATACAAAGGACATACTAAATTCTGTTGATATTAATAAGATAAATGCAGGAATTCAAGCAGGTCAGACAATGGTAACTGATACGGAAATTAATGTACTCACAACAATTAAAACTAAGATTGAAAAAGGAATATCTGTTATTAATGGAGTAAATAGAGTATTATCATATATAAATAGTATAATTTCAAATCAAGGTTTAACAAATATTATTAATCATTTTAATACTATTTCAAATAATTTAACAAATGCAAATAATAAAATAGATGCAATGATTACAAATATAAAAAATAAAGAGAAGATAGAATTATCAAGCCTAGATGATATCAAAGCTCTTGTAAATGCAACTTATGATGTGGTAGTAAATATAAAAGATAATTATGACAATCTTTTATTACCTACAATTAATAATTTGGGTGATAAAATAACTTCAAGTAATAATATTAATATAAATATTGCAGAAAATATTGATAAAGCATTGCCAGATATAAGTAATTTTTTAGGACAATTAGATTCAATTCTTAAATTTGGAGATGGTGAATTTGGTAAATTAAAGGATGTTATACCATCTGTAAGTAATAAGTTAGAATTAGTATTAAACAAGGCAAAGGATGTATCAGATAATTATGATGTAGATGAAATTGTAAAAATATTAGAAAATAACTATGAAAAAACAGGAGAGTTCTTTAGAAATCCAGTAGTAATTGATAAAGAATCAATACATTCAATGCCTAATTATGGTTCTCAGCTTGCGCCATTCTTTTCAACATTGGGATTATGGATAGCTGGTTACTTATTAGTAATGCTATTAACTACAAAGGCAAAAAAGGCAAAAGAAGATTTAGAAGTAAGTGATACTCAAGAATATTTTGGAAAATTACTAACTTTTATTACTATAGGAGTAGTACAGTCAATAATTTTAACAGCAGGAAATTTATTTGTGCTTGGTGTTTATGTTGAACATCCAGGATTATTATTTTTATTAAGCATATTTATAAGTATAGTGTTTGTAACAATTTTATATACTTTTTCATCAGTATTTGGTATTATTGGAAAGATTTTAGGTATAATTTTGTTAGTCTTACAATTATGTGCATCTGGAGGAACTTTCCCAGTAGAAGTAATGTCTCGATTTTATCAAATAATAAATCCATATTTACCATTTAAATATTCTATAGGAATAATGAGGGAGGTATCACGAGAAATTGCCCCTGTAGCACTATATAGCAATATTTTAAAATTAGTTATATTTATGATAGTATCCTTATTAATTGGAGTTTTATTCAAATCAGTTGTGAATAAATGTACAAAAAAATGTAAAGAAGAATGGGAAAATAGTGGATTTGCAGAATAAGTAATGTTATAATAATTTAGAGAATTAAATATTTAGTAAAATGCTAGGGGTGCTGTTTTCAGCTGAGAAGAATTTTATTCTAACTCTTGTACCTGATATGGATAATACCATCGTAGGAAAGCAAATTAATAATAAAAATTATGACACAGTGGCCTAGCAAAAATTTTGCTAGGTTTTTTAATTTAATAATTTTAAGGAGATGTATTATGGAATATTCAACTCAAATGGATGCTGCTAAAAAGGGCATTATAACAAAAGAAATGGAAATTGTTGCAGAGAAAGAAAATAGGGATGTAGAGTATATAAGAGCTAAGGTTGCAGAAGGAAAGATTGCAATACCAGCTAATAAGAATCATAAGGCTTTATCACCAGAAGGGGTTGGTGAAGGATTAAGAACTAAAATAAATGTTAACTTAGGTATTTCTAAGGATTGTCCTGAAAGTGAACCAGAATTAGAAAAGGTTAGAGTTGCATTAGAAATGAAAGCAGAAGCTATAATGGACTTATCTAATTATGGAAAGACTGAAGGAATGAGAAAGAAGATAGTTGATATGTCGACTGCAATGCTTGGTACAGTTCCTATATATGATGCTGTTGGTTTTTATGATAAAGAATTAAAAGACATTACAGCTAAAGAATTTTTAGATGTAGTTGAAAAACATGGACAAGATGGTGTTGACTTTATTACAATTCATGCTGGATTAAATAGAGAAACTCTTGAAACAATTAAGAGAAACAGAAGATTAACACATGTAGTATCAAGAGGAGGATCTTTATTATTTGCATGGATGGAATTAAATCAAGCTGAAAATCCTTTCTTTGAATATTATGATGAATTACTAGATATTTGTGCAAAGTATGATATGACAATATCACTTGGAGATGCTTGTAGACCAGGTTCAGTACATGATGCTACAGATCCAAGTCAAATTAAAGAATTAATCACTTTAGGAGAACTTACTAAGAGAGCTTGGGAAAAGAATGTACAAGTTATGATTGAAGGACCTGGACATATGCCATTAAATGAAATAAAGGCTAATATGCTTATAGAAAAGAAGCTTTGTCATGGAGCACCTTTTTATGTACTTGGACCATTAGTTACAGATATAGCCCCAGGATACGATCACATAACTTCAGCTATAGGTGGAGCAATTGCAGCAACATATGGTGCAGATTTTCTATGTTATGTAACTCCAGCTGAGCATTTGAGATTACCTGACTTAAATGATATGAAGGAAGGAATAATTGCTTCAAAGATAGCAGCACATGCAGCTGATATAGCTAAGGGAATTCCAGGTGCAATAGATTGGGATAACAAGATGAGTAAAGCTAGAGCTGATATAGATTGGGAAACAATGTTTAACTTAGCATTAGACCCTGATAAAGCTAGAAAATATAGAGAGTCATCAAAGCCACATGATGAAGAAAGTTGTACAATGTGTGGAAAAATGTGTTCTATGAGAACAATGAAAAAAATATTAAATGGTGAAGATTTGAATATTTTAAGAGATTAGTTTCAAGAGGGGGATAGTAAAGGCCCCCTCTTATTTACTACTAGTTAAAGAAGTTTACAATAGAATCCCATATACCTTTAAAGAAATCTGCTATTTTAGAGAAAAATCCTTTAACAGCATCACTATCTATTTTATCTTTTAAACTGTCTGTAATATCAGATAAATAATTTTTTATGTCATTGTAGTTAATATCAAGACTATTGATTTTAGCCATTACATTATTTATTTGTTCTATGTCTGTATTTGATAAATCATATTTATAATCATTTATTACATCTTTAACTGTTTTTTCTAATTCATTTTGTGAATCTGGTTTATCTTTGATTATTTCTGTTTTTATTTCATTCATTAAATTTGTGGCATCATCTTGTCCAATTTTATCACTAAGGTTACCAGTAACCATTAATTCTTCATTAGCAGCTTCTTTTTTTTCTTCTGAAAGTTCACTACCATTATCACTTTTTTCGAAACCTTTTAATATACCTGTTAATGCTGCAGTACCTGATACTTTAAATGGAGAAGCAGCTATTACTTTAGCTTTTGTGACACCAGCAGTTATTAAAGCATTTCTTATCATCCCATCAGTTACCCATGTTAGATTTTTAGTTTGAATAATCAATCCATCAGAGTAAGAGGTATCAACATATGAGCATGATATTGAACGACTACCAATTTGGGAGGATGTAGCAATTTTAGAAAGTGCATCATATTCTTCCTTAGAAGTAATAGTTAATACTTGAGCATCATCCTTATTTACACCAAAGTATTCTAACATTTCAGATTTTTGGTCTTCATTTAAATCATTACCTAAAGTAACTACTTTGTATGAATCAGCATAAGCAGTTTTAGGTGAGCTTGTGAATAATGTGCTTGCTGTAATAGTACAGATTAGTATTTTTGAAATAATAGACTTCATTTTCATAAATTCCACTCCTGTTTCTATATTATTTTTTATTATAGCACAATATATATGTAAATTTAAACTTAATTATT
>JALENK010000043.1 GCA_022767515.1 Clostridium sp. | reverse complement strand
CCACTTCATAAAAACGCCCCTTTCCTAATAGTGTTTCTAGTTTTTGGTTTATATCTTGCAACTGTTAAAAACCATGAACCCCTAAAGGAACCAGCTACGCGTTACCTTCTAATTCCATGCACATGTAACAGTTACTATGTAATTATATTCTACCACATTTTAGGAAAATATGGAACAAAAAATTAAACATAACAGTTCTGCCGTAACAGGTCAGCCCCCCGGCTGAACTGTTACTAATATGTTGAGAAAAATTAATGAACTAATTGACTTTTCGTTTGTTTATGATGAGCTTTTAGATAAATATTGTACCAATAATGGTAGGAATGCAATTGATCCGATACGTATGTTTAAATATCTTTTATTAAAATCCATATTTGATTTATCAGATGTGGATATTGTGGAGCGTTCAAAATATGACATGTAATTTAAATATTTTCTTGGAATGGCTCCGGAAGAAAAAGTTATCGAGCCAAGCTCTCTAACTAAATTTCGTAGGCTTAGACTTAAAGATATAAATATTTTAGACATGTTAATAAATAAAACTGTTGAGCTTGCTCTTGAAAAAGGCATAATAAAATAAACATCAATCATTGTTGATTCTACTCATACATCTGCAAGATATAATCAAAAATCGCCACGTGAAGTGTTACTAGAAAGATCTAGAAAATTAAGAAAATCAGTTTATGAAATAGATGACAATATAAAAAATACTTTGCCATCTAAAAATACAATTGATAATTTAGATGCTGAAATTAAATATTGCCAGGACTTAGTTAAGACCATAGAACAGAATGAAACTATTGCAGCATATCCAAAGGTTAGAGAAAAGTTAAATATATTAACTGAAACGTTAGAAGATGATATTTATCATCTTCAAGCTTGCGCTGATTCGGATGCAAGAGTTGGTCATAAATCTGTTGACACATCATTCTTTGGCTATAAAACACACATTGCAATGACAGAGGAAAGAATAATAACTGCTGCAACTATCACTACTGGAGAAAAAAATGATGGGAAAGAATTAGAAACATTAATCACTAAAAGTAAAAAAGCAGGAATAAAAGTTGAAACAATAATTGGCGATTCTGCTTATTCAGAGAAAGGAAGTATTAAGTTTGCAAATGAAAATAATATAAAACTTGTATCAAAGTTAAATCCTTGCGTAACACAAGGATTTAGAAAAAAGGAAGATGAGTTCCAATTTAATAAAGATGCTGGAATGTATGTATGTCCAGAAGGCCATATGGCTACTCGTAAAGCACGACAAGGCAAAAAGAATGTATCTAGAAATCAAAGAGATATTTATTATTTTGATATAGAAAAATGTAAGGTTTGTCCTCAAAAAGAGGGTTGTTTTAAAGATGGAGCTAGGAGTAAAACTTATTCGGTTACCATAAAAAGTGATATACACAAATCACAGATAGCCTTTCAAGAAAGTGAATATTTTAAAGAAAAATCTAAAGAACGTTATAAAATAGAAGCGTAAAAATAGCTAAATAAAAATAGTTAATGAAACTAAAAATTTCAGCTTCATTAACTATTTTTTATTTTACCAACAATCCAACTTGAAAAACATTAAGTTTTTCAGTGGCCTCCTAAAAAGTAGTCGTTTTTCTATATCTTTATTTTAAATATGTTCCATCTGTACCAATTTTACCATCTATAGGTGTTTTATCATTATTGCATAATACATATACTCTCATATTACCTTTTCCTGGTGCTGAAATACTCATGGTTCCATTAGTAACAGTTTTCGTATCTCCTGTAACTGCATCTATATAAGTACCATTTAATATACCTGTAAAGGTAGCGCCATCTGTTATAGTAACTAAACAGTAACTATCAACTTTATCATCAGTATATCTCTTCTTATAAGCAATTCCTCCACTTACACCTTCAGTTGAATACTGACCTTTTTGAAGTGCTGGAATAGCTCTTCTTATTTGATTTAATCTTTGTATATGCTTAGCTAATGGTGATGAAAGTGTGTCACTTACAGTACCTGAAGCAGTATATTCAGAGAAGTCTGTAGCTGTTACGGTACCCTCTAAATGGTCACCAAAATATGCTCTACCAGTATCTTCTAGTGGTGCTGAAGCACCCTTATCACATTTCACACCTTTTTTAAATTCAACTTCACTACCATAATATACACAAGGTATTCCTCTGAATGTAAATATTAAGTTTAAGTTTTCAGCCCAGTTATCTGTACCACCAGCATATCTGTTTTCATCATTACCATTAACAGATGGCCCATAGTCATGTGAATCAACATAAAGTACATTGTATGTAGAATCATTCATATATTTATCTTCTTCTTTACCAACATTAAATGCCTTACTTGCATATTCAAAATTAAAATGCATAGCATAATCGATAACACCCATACCTGAGAATTCTGAATGGTCTGGTTTATGATACTCATTTCCTTCTAGTGTTTCATTATTAGTAGTTCTTTGTCCATCATTTTGTCCCTTTGGAGACTCAGCATATGCTTTTCTACATAACTCCAAATTATCTTTTCCATCAACAGAACTATAATTCCATGGATACTCTTTAGACTCTTTCCATGTATAATAGAAAGGTGAACATTGTGCTACACCATGATTAAATACTTCTGAAACTCTACTAGCAACTTCTCCAAACATATAGAAGTTTTCTCCACCAACCTTCTTAAATTCTGGAATAAATGTTTTATTAAATGTTAATCTTGAAATATGCTTAACTGTATCTATTCTGAATGCATCTACACCCATCTTTATATAATTTGAGTAAGCATCAGTTAAATAGTTATATACAAATGGATTTTCTGTATTTAATTCCATACAATCTCCAGCAAATTGACCTGTTGTAACAGTGAAATCTTCCCATCCAATATCAACTGCTTTTCTATAAGCAAAGTCTTCATTCTTCATTGCCTGGTCTCTTGATTTATACTGACTATCTGGATCTAGTGATTCATAATTGCTAGGTAATTTACCTTCTGGATCATCCTTAACCCATTCTACACTGTTTCCTGAAACACCCTTTCCTAAATTATATTTAGATGAAATTATAGGAAATAATCCTCTTTCTCCATTATTTGATGTATGATTAAATACTACATCTTGTATTATTTTTATATCCTTATCATGACAAGCTTTTATTAAGTCTTGATATGTTGCACCTTCTGATTCTAATCTTGGATCTACTTTATTAAAGTTTAATGCATGATATCCATGAAAATCATAACTACTTCCATTTTCAACAATTGGAGTAATCCATATAGCTGAGAATCCCATAGCTTTGATATAATCAAGCTTCTCTATAAGACCTTTAAAATCACCTCTCCAAGCTGGGTCACCATCACCATTTCCTGCCCTTTGATCTTCTACACAGTGAACGTTGTTACTTTCATCTCCATCATAAAATCTAGCTGTCATTAGGAAATAAATTGATTCTTCTCTGAAATCCCCTGATGATTGTACAAAAATATCTGGATTAGTAGATGTCCATTTACCATCCTTGTACCACCATTCTCCTGAATTTCTAGTTAAATCTTCTGTTTGATTTGTTCCTTCAGCACCACCATCATTAAATATTAAATTAACCTTGGTTTTTCCGCTGAATTTAAAAGTGTACCAGTTTCCATATGATTCTGCTTCCATTTGTTCACCTGGCCATTCAACTTCCATATTTTCAGGAAGAGAATTCCAATAATAAACATACGGAGACTTACTTCCAGTATAGTAATAGTGCACTATAATTTCATTTGAACTAGCTGCACTAACACCGATATTGGTTGTTACTAAAAACGTTAAGATACCAATCACTGATATCGTTAACATAGACGTTATTAATTTTACCCAAAATTTTTTAGTCATAGTGTGTTTTACCCCCTAAATATATATTTTCATATAATATTATAACAAATATATATATTTTTTTCTATAATATTTCACTCTTTTATTATGGCTCAATTGTGTATAAAAGGGATATATTATGGCAATACTAGAAATAGACTGTGCAGAATTAGTTTGCCCTCATTGTAATTCAAAATACATAGTTAAAAATGGTAAAAATAAAGATAAACAGAGATATAAATGCAAAAGT
>JALENK010000032.1 GCA_022767515.1 Clostridium sp. | reverse complement strand
ATTATAAAGAAGCTATAAAATATTTTTCAAAGGCTTTAGATTTTGACCTTGATGTAAGATTAGAATATGTACAGGATATGGTAGAATCCTATGGATATGCTTTATTGAATAATGAAGAGTATGAAAAGGCACTTGATTTAACAGGTGTATATGAAGAATTTAAGTGTTCCTGTGATTTTGTTTTCTTGATTGGAAATATATATATGAATAATGGTTATTATAATGAGGCTATAGAGGAGTTTAAAAAGGCAACTAGATATAGTACTTGTAAAATGAAGGGGATAAATGACTATTTGGCAAATTATAATATAGGAGTAATATATGAATGTATGGGAAATATTGATGAGGCTATAAAATATTATAAAAAAAGCAATCAATATAAAAATTCAAAGGAAAGATTAAAGGTGTTAGGGGTAAGATAATGTTAGTATTAAAAGAGAGTTATTTTGATGATTTTAAATGTAGTGCTGATAAATGCATTGATACATGTTGTAAAGGTTGGAAAATTACAATAGATAAAGATACATATAAAAAATATAAAAATATAAGTGGTAAGTTTGGAATAAAGCTTAAAAATAATATAGAAATTAATAATAAGGATTCCTTTGAAAGCTATGGTAATATTAAATTGGATGATAAGGGAGAATGTCCTTTCTTAAATAATAATAATTTATGTGAAGTATATGAAGAATTAAGTCCGGATGATATGTGTATAACTTGTAAGATATATCCAAGAAGGATAAGATATATAAATGACATTATGGAAAAATCTCTAGTATTATCTTGCCCAGAAGTGGCTAAAATTTTTGTGAATCAAAAAGCTCAAATGGATTTTGTGATAGAGGAGCAAGATGAATTAATAGACTATGAGCAAAATATAAGACATAAAGAAATGCCAAAGGAGAAATATGAATTTTTATTTGAAATAAGAAGCTTTGCTATTGAAATAATGCAATATAGTATTATATCTATTTGGAAAAGATTTTATTTTTTGCTTAGATTTCTAGAAATGGCTCAAAAAAAATTAAATCAAAGTAAATATAATGAGTTTGATGAAATAATTAATCAAATAAGATTAGAAATAACAGATGAAGAAATTATAAATAAACTTGATGAAATAGATAAAAATGTAAAGGTAAAGTTATCATATATAAATAAATATATAGAAATAAAATTTCCAAGTGACTTATTTGTAAATTTTAAAAAATCATACGAAGAATTAAAAAAGGAAAATAATGATATTGAAAAGCAATGGATTTGTAAAGAAGAAAAATTTGAAAAATATTTTTCTAACAATGAAATAATATTGGAAAATTACTTAGTTCATCAAATATATGTAAGCTTTATGGTTGAGGATATAGATTATAATGAGGTAATAACTAAAATTATTGCTAATTATACTATATTTAAGGCTATATTGACTTTAGAATATGATAAGGCTGAATTAACTGATTATAAGCTTATAGAGATAATATATAAATATTGCAGAGAAACTGGGGAAAATAACCCTCAACTTGACAAGATTATATATGAGCAGTTTTCTAAGTGCAATTATAATGATAAAGTATATTTGATAAGTTTTATAAGATAAATATTAAAATTTAAGGGTATGATATTAATGTCATATCCTTTTTGAAAATGTTAACAAATTGTTAATATTAATTGCAGATTTTTTTCTAGATAATTAATTGTGATATAATTATTCTATAAAATTATGACTAATTAAGGGGGATAACAATGAAAGTAGTAATATTAGCAGGAGGGCTTGGAACTAGAATAAGCGAAGAAAGTCACCTAAAGCCTAAGCCTATGATAGAGATAGGAGATGCTCCTATATTGTGGCATATATTGAAGTATTATTCCTCTTATGGATTTAATGATTTTATTATCTGCTGTGGATATAAGGGATATGTAATTAAGGAATATTTTGCAGATTATTATCTTCATAGAAGTGATATTACCTTTGACTTTTCAGATAATAATAAGATGATAGTACATAATAATGTCGCTGAGCCTTGGAAGGTTACTGTAGTAGATACAGGTCTTGAGACTCAAACTGGAGGAAGAATAAAGAGAATCCAAAAGTATGTAGGTGATGAAACATTTATGCTTACATATGGTGATGGGGTTTCAGATGTTAATTTAAGTGAGTTATTAAAATTTCATCAGAAACACAAAAAGCTTGCGACTATTACAGCAATCCAGCCAGGAGGAAGATTTGGAGTGCTAGATATAAATGAAGAACATTCAATAAATCGTTTCACAGAGAAGGATAAGGAAGACGGTGGTTGGATAAATGGTGGCTTTATGGTACTTCAGCCAGAAGTGTTTGATTATATAGAAAACTATGATAATGCAGTATTTGAGAGAGGACCACTTGAAAGTTTGGCAAAAGACGGGCAGCTTATGGCTTATAAGCATACTGGTTTTTGGAAGTGTATGGATACACTTCGTGATAAGGAAACTCTTGAATATTTATGCAAGACAAAACAGGCACCATGGATTAGGTGGTAAAAAAGATAAAGGAGTATAAAAAATGATAACAGAATCATTGAAGAGAGATTTAGAATATACATATAATAAATTATCAAAGGAAGAAATAGAAAGACTTTCTAATTCTTCAGTTATGATTACAGGGTGTGCAGGATTTTTAGGGTACTATTTCGTGCACTTTTTGTATGTCTATAAAGAAAAGCTTAACTTAAAGAAGGTAGTGTGTTTAGATAACTTTATGCTAGGATATCCTAAATGGCTAGATAAGATAAGTGAAGATGAAAGATTTGCTATCAAGAAATTTGATATTATAAAGGATAAAATAACTGATATAGAGGAAGCAGAAAGCATAGATTATGTAATTCATATGGCATCTATTGCATCTCCAATTTTCTATAGAAAGTATCCAATAGAGACATTAGATGCAAACATATGGGGACTTAGAAGCTTATTAGACTTTTATTGTACTAAGAACATTAAAGGATTTTTGTTTTTCTCATCTAGTGAGCTTTATGGAGACCCAGCACCAGAGGCTGTACCTACATCAGAAGAATATTATGGTTATGTATGTGCTACAGGGCCACGTTCTTGTTACGATGAATCTAAGCGTTTTGGAGAAACTATGTGTATGTTATTTGCACAGAAGTATAATATGCCAATAGGTGTTGTAAGACCTTTTAATAACTATGGTCCAGGAATGAAGATAAATGATAAGAGAGTACCTGCTGACTTTGCTAAAAATGTACTTGAGGGAAAGGATATAGTTATTCTTTCAAACGGAAGTCCAACAAGAACATTTTGTTATATAGCAGATTCTATAGCAGGATATCTTAAGATAATGCTATATGGAAAGTATGATTATTTTAACATTGGTATAGAAAAGCCTGAAATAAGCATTAAACAGTTAGCTGATATTTATAAAAAGGCGGGTCAAGAGGTATTTAATTATAAGGGAAATATAGTGTTTAATACGTCAGATGATAAGGAATATTTAACTAATAATCCTCAAAGAAGATGTCCAAGCATTGAGAAAGCAAGAAAAATATTAGGATATAATCCTGAAATTTATGTGGAAGAGGGAGTAAAGAGATTTTTACAATTTATTAAGGAAAGTAATGAGGAGAATTTAATATGGTAACAGTATTTGGACTAGGATTTGTAGGGTTAACTACAGCACTTGGTTTTGCACATTTAGGTTATAAGGTTTATGGTGTAGATGTAGATGAAAAGCGTAAAGAAATTTTAAAGAGTGGAAATATTCCATTCTTTGAACCTTTTATGGAAGATGTATTAAAAGAAAATTTAAATAAAAACTTTTTTATAGCTGATGATGTTGAAAAGGCGGTTAAAGAAAGTGATTATATATTTTATTGTGTAGGAACTCCTTATGGAAAGGAAGGCAGTGCAGATTTAACTTATTTATTTAATGCAATAGATACTACAATAGATGCTATTAATGATGATAAGTTTAGAGTGCTTGTAACTAAGTCAACAATTCCACCGTCTACTACAGCAGAGAAGATTTATCCTTATGTTAAGTCTAAAGGTAAAAAGGCAGAAAACATAGGGGTGGCTAATAATCCTGAATTTTTAAGAGAAGGGCATTGCTGGAAGGACTTTATAGAGGCAGATAGAATCGTACTTGGATGCAATGATGAGCGTTCAAAGGAAATGCTTATGGATTTGTATAGACCAATGAATTTGCCAATAAAATGTGTATCACATTCTACAGGTGAGTTTATAAAATATTTATCTAATTCGCTTCTTGCAACATTAATCAGCTATTCTAATGAAATGGCACAGGTAGCAGATGCGATAGGTGGAATTGAAGTTTCTGAAGCCTTTAAGATATTACATATGGATAAGAGGTGGAATGATTGTAATATGACTTCTTATGTATACCCAGGATGTGGATATGGAGGATATTGTCTTCCAAAGGACACATGTGCATTATATTCTCAGGCAAAGCAGAAGGGATTTGAGCCTAATATATTAAAAAATGTAATTGATACTAATAATTCAAGAGCAAATACAATAGTTGATAATATAAGCAAAGGTTTAGATACGGATAAGGCTATTGGTATTTTAGGTTTATCCTTTAAGCCAGAATCGGATGATGTTAGAGATACACCATCAGCAAAGATAATAAAGGGATTAATAGATAAAGGATATAAAAATATTTATGCATATGACCCTATAGCTGTTGATGAATTTAAATCTAAGTATCCAGAATTAAATTTAATGTACTGTTCTAGTGCAAGGGATGTATATGACAGTACAGATGTACTAGTTATAGCTACAGCATGGGAAGAATTTAAGAAAGTACCGTCATTTGGGGATAAAAAAATAATAGATTGTAGATATATGCTATAGTTAGGGAGAAAGAGATGGAAAAGAAAGAAATATTAGAATTAGTTAAAAAGTACTATAAAGAAAATCATATAAAGAAAGAATATGAAGATGGAGACAGAATAAATTATGCTGGAAGAGTTTATGATGAAGAAGAAATGTGCAATTTAGTAGATTCTGCATTGGACTTTTGGCTTACAGCTGGGAAGTATACAGATGAATTTGAAAAAGGACTTGCTAAATTCTTAAATGTTCCATACTGCTCACTTGTAAATTCAGGCTCATCAGCTAATCTGCTTGCAATGATGGCATTAACATCAAATCTTTTAGGTGATAGAAGAGTAAATAAAGGAGATGAAGTAATTACAGTTGCTGCAGCATTTCCAACTACTGTTGCTCCGATAATTCAATGTGGTGCAGTTCCAGTATTTGTGGATATTGATATCCCTTCATATAACTTAGATGTAAACATGCTTGAAGAAGCATTAAGTGATAAGACAAAGGCAGTATTTATAGCTCACAGTCTTGGAAATATATTTGATTTAAAAACAATAAAGGAATTTTGTGATAAACATAATTTATGGCTTATTGAAGATAATTGTGATGCCCTTGGTGGAGAATACAATATTGATGGTAAGGTTAAGCTTACAGGAACTATTGGAGATATTGGAACCTCAAGCTTCTATCCAGCACATCAGATGACAATGGGTGAGGGAGGAGCTGTTTATACAAGCAATCCTCTTCTTAATAAGATAATACGTTCTATGAGAGATTGGGGACGTGATTGTGTATGTTCTGGAGGACAGGATGATACTTGTCATAGAAGATTTAAGGGTCAATATGGAACTCTTCCTTTTGGATATGACCATAAGTATGTATATTCACATTTAGGATATAATCTTAAGGCTACTGATATGCAGGCGGCAATTGGCGTTGCTCAGCTTAAGAAATTACCAGAGTTTGTAGCAAAAAGACAAAAAAACTGGGATTACTTAAGAGAAAACTTAGATTCTTTAAAGGATGTTCTTATATTACCTGAAAAAGGAGAAGGTGCTAAGCCATGTTGGTTTGGGTTTATAATATCAGTTAGAGAGAATTCTCCAAAGACTAGAGATGAAATAGTAGCATATCTTGAAAAGAATAATGTTCAGACTAGATCATTATTTGCAGGAAATATTACAAGACATCCTTGTTTTGAGGGCTTAGAAGAGGGCAAGGATTATAGAATTGTTGGTGATTTAAAGAATACTGATTTTACAATGAATAATGCATTTTGGGTAGGAGTATATCCAGGAATGACACAAAAAATGCTTGATAAAATGATTGATACAATAAAAGGAAGTTTAAGATAGGTGGTATAAGGGTATGATAAAAGGAATAAGAGTCTTTGATTGCTCGTTAAGAGAAATCGGATATCAGACTGGCTGGTATTTTGATGATGATGTTGTAAGAAATATTTATAAATTTGCACAGGGTAAAGGAATAGATTATGTAGAGCTTGGATTTTTTCACAATATAGAGGCTGACCCTAATAGAGGCATATACAGATATTGCAGTACAAAAAATGAAGAGATAAAAGAAGTATTTAGAAATATTAAGAATGTTACTAAGATATCTGCTATGAGAGATATACAAAGACCTCTTACAGAACTAGTTCCTAAAAAGGACAGTATAGTAGATACAGTAAGATTATTAACAAGGTCTCATGAAACAGATTTAGATATATTAGATAAATATGTAGATGAGGCGTTATCACTTGGCTATGAAGTATTTTTAAATTTTACAAGTGCTGGTCAAAATACAATAGAAAAGAACATAAAGTTTGCTGAGTTTGCAAAGGCAAAGGGTGTAACAGGAATGGAATTTGCTGATACGGAAAGTCTTATGACAGAAGAATATGTAATCAATACTATAAGAGAATGTCATAAGGTAGGAGTAAAGGTAGGATGTCATTTCCATGATAAAAATGGAATGGCTGAAAGATTAGCAGATATTGCTATAGAGGAAGGTGCTGACTATATGGATGTTACTCATATAGGGCTTGGAGGAAAGTGGAGAGATGGAAATCTTACTATGGAATACCTTCTAAGAAAGCTTGGAGTAAATGGTGGATATGAAGCTACTATGATAAAGAATGAGATAATAGAAAATTTAATAAAATATCATGAGTTTACAGCAGCTGAATAAAGAGGAGAAATTATGAGTGAATATTATAAAAAACAATTAATAGAAGCATTTAATTATGCTGCTACAACTGGAAGTTTTGACAAAAGGAATATAATTGATAGTTCTGATAATATTTGTGTATATGGTCTTGGAACTTATTTTGAAGAAGCATTTGAAAAACAAGATGTTAAAACTAGATTTCATGTGAATTTATTATGTGATGGTAATGAAGAAAAGTTAAAGGAAGTGGAAAAAAGGAAGGGGTATTTTAATGACATTAAATGCATTACAAAACAAGAATTAGCTAAAGTTAATAATGTTGCAGTTATTTTAATGTTAGGTGATCCTAGGAGTGCGGAAGAAGAGTTAAGAGCCTTAGGTATCAAAAATATTATTACATACAATGATATGGTTTTAGATGATGTTATGAATAATTGTAGAGATAAAAAATGGTTTTTAAATCAAAGGGATAATATTCTTAAGGCATTTGATTATTTAGAAGATGAAGAATCTAAAAAGGTTTTTGTAAATGTTTTTTGTAAGAGAGTGGCTCCACAATATTCAGAGTATAAATATGAAGAATTATGTACCCTTCCGCAATATTTTCCTAAAGAGTTATTTAATATATCTAATGAAGAAAGTATAGTAGACTGTGGAGCATATATAGGAGATACACTAGAAGAATTTTTGAAAATTTCTAATAATAACTATAAAAATTATTATTGTTTTGAATTAGATAAAGATAATTATAAGACTTTATTAGAAAATTGTTCAAAAGTTAATCAAGATAATAAAATAGAATGTTTTAATTATGGTGTATTTAATCAAAATAAGGAAATATCTTATGGAAAGATGTCCTCAAGTGATAGCTTCAGCATTTATAATTCTAAGGAAACTACTGTAGCTAAAGTCGTTAAGTTAGACGAAATTTTAAAAAATAAAGAAGTAACTATGATAAAAATGGATATAGAAGGTGCTGAAATGAAGGCACTAGAGGGGTGTAGTAATATTATAAAAGAACAAAAACCCAAAATGGCAATATGTGTTTATCATAGAATAAATGATTTATGGAATATTCCATTATATTTAAAACAAATAAATCCTAAATATAAAGTAGCAATAAGGCATCATGCAAATTACTGGGTATCTGAAACAGTATGTTACTGCTATATGGATAAATAAAAGGGTGAAATTATGAAAATATCAGATTATGTAATGAAATTTATTTCAGATTTAGGAGTAAAGGAAGTATTTTATGTAAGTGGTGGAGGTGCAATGCATCTTAATGATTCACTTGGAAAAAATGAAAACCTGACTGGTATATGCATGCTTCATGAACAAGGTGCTTCAATTGCTGCTGAAAGCTATGCAAGAATAGCAGAAGGATATGGAGTTTGCCTTGTTACATCAGGTCCTGGAGGAACTAATGCTATAACTGGTCTTGCAGGAGCTTATTATGATGGGATTCCAGTTATATTTATATCAGGACAAGTAAAAAGAGCAGACTTAGTTGGAAATCAGAAAATACGTCAATT
>JALENK010000016.1 GCA_022767515.1 Clostridium sp. | reverse complement strand
ATTTTGTTTTATAATATGAAATATCAGTTTTATTGGTACTTAAAGTATATTTTCCTTTATCATGATGTCCATTAATACATTCTCCAGAAAGAGCTACAACTCCAGATACATAATTAAAATGACAATATACATTATCTTGTAACCCCTTTAAATAATATGGAGAAACTTGTCCTGTCATATAAATTGGAATCCAACTTTCAAGTCCTAACATCATTTCATTAAATGGTCTATTCAGGTTATGAATAATGTTCAGGTGAAAACCTTTCTTCAAAGTCATTGCAATAGCAAACATCCACTTCTTACCAAATTCAATGTCTTGTGCCATATCTTCTATAGGCATATCACTGCACATAAAAATTGGTTCATTATTCTTTGAAAGAATGGTAGCTTTAAAAAAATCCAATTCTCCCTTTTTCATAGCCTCTATACCATAGTAGGTTTTTGATATAGGTTTATAAAAAGGAATATAAGGCACTTTCATTTTATCAAAGTGTATAGATTTTATATATTCGTTTAAATCAAATTTATCTAGATTAGTTAAAAAATCATTTATATGATTATTAGATGAAACAATATTAGTAGAAAACCAGTTTAATAACTTATTAAAATAGCTAGCATTATCTTTTAAATCTTCTAAGGGAGAATTTATAAGAAGTGCTACAGCATTTTTATCATCATCTGATTTATATTTTTTAACAATAAAACTACATACGATTTCAATAAATTCTTTAGGTTTAGATGGATTTCTACTTCCAGTTTTAATTTTAGAAAGTAGTGAAGAGTCATAAGTACTAAAACGAGATAATTCAGCCATATTAATATTTAATGTTGTAACAAGTTCATTAAAGTTTTTTCTTAATTCTTCAAAATCAATAGAAATATCATATAAGGTATTAGATAAATTATTATAAATTTCTTCTCTTGTTATATTTAATTTTTTATCCTTAAAAAGTTTGTATAAACCATCTACAAGTTGTTCTAATTGTTTACTTCTTATATTTGGACTTCTATCTCCTCTACGATAACGACTAATAACAGAAGTAGTTAAACCAGAAGCACTTACAAGTTCTTGAGAAGAACAATCAATTTGTTTTATATATTCATTTAATTGTTCGCAAAAAGTCATAAAAACCTCCATAATTGGTAATTTAAATATAATATAGCATAAAAATATTCAAAAAACAATCGCCAAACTTTCAATGTGATTTTGGCGATTATTAATAATTATATATCCATACATACACAATTGTTTAAAAAAAAATAACAAATATTAAATAGAAAAACTTTACTTTAAAGAACGATAATGCTATAATTAATTTAATAAATAAATAAATATTTAAAATAACAAAGAAAAGGGTGGTTTTATGAAAAAGGGAACAAAAACTATTAGAAAAGTATTTACTGGTTCAAATGAATATTATGTTTATGATTTGGACGAAGATTTCTTAGGAAAAAGAAAAAGATTGTATGGAAAAACAGAGGGAGAGTTAAAACAAAAGATAGAAGACGCTATGAACGAAAGAAAAATTAAAATTGCGCTTGCTAAGCCTAAGACCAAAGAATTATCAGATTATGTGAGATTTTATTTCAAAAATGCAGTAGGAAATATTCCATCAAGTGATATAAAAAGATTACTAAATTTATTTGAAAGAGCAGTATTCAATTCTGAAATAGATAAATCATTAGATGAAATTTCAGTTAGTGAAATAGAAGGATTTTATAAAACTTTAATTGAAAAATTCCCTTATAAAAGTGTAAAAGAAATAGACGCTGTTTTGAAAAAAACTTTTGAATTATCTAATAATGAGGGAATAAGTGATATTGAAATTGAAACAATAAAAGTACCTGAAAACAATATGCTTGGAATGAACTCCGTACATATATTATCTCCTGAAGAGTTTAATACATTAAAGGAATTTTGTATTAAAGATAATTGTACTAGATATGGAAGTAATGAACGAGTTTTACTATTTTGTATATTTACAGGTCTTAAATTTTCTCAAATAAAGAACCTTTATGCTAATGATATAAATTTAGAAAAGAGAGAATTGACTATTAATTCAAAGGATAAAAAACAAGTGATAAGTATTACAGAAGAATGTGCTGATTGGCTTAATGCTCAGGCACTTGCTGGGAATATAAATATGCTACCAATTAAAGATGAGGAGGGAAATAGTCTTGTAGGTATAACAAGATATACCTATGACATAGAAAAGCCTATTTTCTTAAATTCCAATAATGTTTCTCCAACTCTTCAAAGTATTCAAACCTCAGCAAATGCAATTACTAGAAAATGTGGTTTACCTAAAGGAATAACAAGTAAGACATTAAATAAATCATATATAATTAATCAGCTAGAAAATGGAGCTACAATAGAAGAATTATGTGAATATTTTGATAAAAGTAGAAAGTTTATAACAGAAATTCAAGATGAATATGAAATAAGAAAAATATTATTTTAGTAAATAAAGCAGCATAACCTTTTGCTATGCTGTTTTATTAAAAAGCCTTGAAGCATATTATACATACTACAAATCCATACTATAAACAGATATTGTTTTTGATTCTTTATCTAAGAGTTTGAGTTTAAACGATATTTCAGTAAAATAAGGGATTGAGCAGGTTAGCTCAATCCCTTATTTTAAATTCATTTTACTTATTTATATTTTAAAATACTTAACTTCTTGTTTTAAATTTTCAGATAAATGTACAGTATTCTTTGATGATGAACTAATATTTTCCATAGTATGATTGATGTTGTCAATAACGGACGTAGCCTCTTCACAGCTTGCTGCATTTTCCTCTGAAATTGCTGACAAGTTGCTGACCTCATTTAAGATGTTATCCTTTGCTATAGAAAGTTCATTTGTCTTTCCATAAATATCATTTATATTTTCTGATGTCTGGTTCATACTATTATTCACTTTGTTAAAGCTCTGCTGAACTCCACCTAAAACATCTCCCTCTACAGTAACAGATTGCTGTATTTTTTCTACAAGCTCTGTACTTACTCCAAATTTTTGAACAAGATTAGTAATAATATTTCTGATTTCTTGTGCTGATTCTGTAGATTGTTCCGCTAAAGTCTTTATTTCATTAGCTACTACTGCAAATCCTTTTCCTTGCTCACCAGCTCTAGCAGCCTCAATAGAAGCATTCAATGACAAAAGATTAGTCTGACTTGCTATGCTTGTAATAACATCATTTGCCATATTAATGGCTTTAACTGCCTCATTAGACTCATTAATACCTTTTTCTACTTCCTGTGAAATCTGGATAGTATTCTTGTTTGCTTCAATCAACTTATGAAGTTTTTCTTTTACCTCTGTACTGATTACACATACTTCATCTGCATTTTTCTTTGCATGTTCCACAGATGCTTGGATATCTGTGATATTATCACCAATACTTACCATATTAGTAGCTGTGGCCTGTACTGATTCTGCCATAGAATTTGCACTAGTAGAAATTCCATCAATAGCAGTAGACACACCGCTTATAGCTTTACTACATTTATCAATAGAATTATCTACCTCTACCATATTATAGTCTAATTCTTCCATACTTGTATGAATGTTTGACAATACATGTTTCATTGTAGACTTCAATATATTCGATGATTCAATAATAGAAGAAACCTCTTTTATCTTAGCTGTTGTTTCTATATCTACATTCAAGTTTCCATTTGCAAGCTCTCTAGTAAATTCATCAAGCTTCTTGAATGGAGCGGAAATACGCTTAGAAAAAATAAATGCAATAATGCAAAAAACAACTACTAAAGCAATTGTTGTTGCGATGCACACACCAGAAAGCTTATTTATTTCTCCAAGTACATCTTTTTCGTCTACAGTAAGTACTGTTATGTAAGCATTATCATTTCCTACAAAGTAAGCTGCATATTTATTTTGTCCTCTAAATTCATAACTAACAATTCCTGGTTCAATCTTCTCATTGTTTTCAATTCTTGCTAGTACTTGTTTTACAGCTTCACTTTCTACTGGCTGACCTATTTTTTGTTCATCTGGATGCTGAATCATAGTTCCATCATGTCCATTTACTGTATAGACATACATAGAATCATAACCCATAGATGTTGTATCAGAAAACTTTTTCGCCACATCATCTATATATAGTGCTGCTCCTACAAAACCAATAGGATTATTTTTATCATCGAATACAGGAACATACATAGATACTACTTGTTTTCCTGTAGATGGAGATTTAAGAATACCAGCATTATACACGCTATTAGTTGCTAACATATTTTCATGTAAGCTTATTAGCCTGTCACCTTCCCTTGTGGGTTTTCCAATAGCACTATCTACTGGATGCGTCAATGCTGTTGAGTCCCAGCTAGATATGTAAATAGCCTCCATATTACCTACCGAATTAAAACAATCCATAGTATATTCCTGTGCCTTTTTTTGCAATGTAACATCATTTTGGTTTTGCAAAAATTCTGCCACAATCGGCAATTTAGCAAAATTCTTCAAAGTAGCTTCTCCATTTTGTATATAAGACTCAAATCCTAACCCTGTTTCTTTTACAAGAGACAGAATAGAATCCTTAGTAACCTTTTTTATTTCATTGCTCGATGTGTTAATAAGCATAATAAGCACAATAAATGCAGAAATTATCATAGGTAATAGTGCAGATGTTACTAAAACTCTATTAAAGTCGAATTTGTTAAACGTTTTCTTTTTTTTCTCCATAATTGATTCCTCCTCACTTTTTAATTCCCTATATCACCTATTGTTTACTAACCATAATTCAATGTTTATACCACCCACTTTTTTGATTTAATACATTATTATTCTATCATTTGTGGTAATAAAT
>JALENK010000014.1 GCA_022767515.1 Clostridium sp. | reverse complement strand
CGGGTTCTTATGAAATAGTAATAAGTGATAATTCTACAAATGGTAATACTGAAGTTTATGATTTAGTTAAAGAAATAAATGATTCGAGAATTAAGTATTATAGGGCTCCTAGAGATTTACATCTATCCAAAAGTTTTGAATTTGCATATTTAAAAGCTAAAGGTGAATTTATTTTTTCTCTTGGTTCAGATGATGCAATTTTACCATGGGCATTAGAGATGCTAGATAAAATATTAAATGAGTATCCTAATGAAGATATAATTCAGTGGGAAAGAGGTTTTTATACATGGCCTAATTTTAATGGTAAGGGACAAAATAAATTCCATATACCTAGAAAATATGAAAAGAATAATTATAATATACATAAAGTTGATAGAGAAGAATATTTAGCTAAAATATTAAAATATCCTAATACAATGTTTTCAATGCCTATGTTTTATGCAAATTCTGGATTTAGAAGAGGCTATATGAAAAAAATATTAAAAGAGACAGGCAGATTATGGGATGGAATATGTCAAGATTTATATATGGGAGTTATTAATATTGCAATTAATAAAGAAATTCTTAATATTGAGTATCCATTAACAATAGTGGCATTAAGTAGCAAATCTATAGGTCATAATGCCAATAAAGGAAGTCTAAGTATAAAGGAAGGAAACAAAAAAGTTAATGAAGCAAATAGCATAAATAATATAGGTGGATTTTCAATGTCATCTATTGAAAGACTTATGCCTGAGCTTGGAACCGATGTAAGTTCTTTATATAATAGTTTACTAAGAGCGGTAGCTAGAGGCGTATTTCCTAATGAATATTTAACTGATTTATTTGATTTTAAAAAAATGTTTATGGAATGTTATATGGATTTAGATATTAGAGATGTATTTTATGATAAAAAAATACATTATATGAGATATACTGCATCGCTTCATGGCGAAGAATTTTTAAATTGGTTTGATAAAAGCATATATGAAAAATCATTAAAACCTATTCTTATAGATGACAAAAAACTTAATGAACGTCTTAATGATAAACATTCTTATAAAGAAGGAAAAGACGAATTAGGTGGTATAACATTAGATGCATCTAAATATGGGGTTACTAATGTTTATGAGGCTACTAAATTATTTGAAAAATTAACTGGCTTATAGTAGATTGACTATACAGAAAAATTCATAATTTGTTAATAAAATAATAATGCATTATATATAAAGAATTAACTATTATTATCGATAATAATTTATATAATTGTTAGAATAAGGATGTGATAGTATGGATATATCATTAATTTCAATGGCTATGTCTCAAATGAGGGTGGCTGAGCAAGCAAGTGTTTCTGTATTGAAAATGGGAATGGAAAGCAATGAACAAGCAATGGATGGTATAACAAAGATGCTTGACAATATGGCTGTGGATCCAAACCTAGGTAATAACATAGATGCAAGAGTATAAATAGATAATTGTAAAGAAAGGGGGGGCTATTATGAGATTAAATCATAATATGAATTCATTAAACTGTTTTAATAGATATAAAAAGAATATTAAACAAAATTCAATAGCTATGAATAAAATAAGTACAGGTATGCAGATTAATTCTGCTAAGGATAATCCTAATAAGATTGGGCAAAGTGAACAGATGAGAATTCAGCTTAAGAGTTTAAAGTCAGCTCAAAGAAGTGTTCAGGATGCGACATCTATGCTTCAATCAGCAGATGGTGCACTAGGAGAGGCTAATTCAATTCTTGCTAGAATGAAGGAACTAGCAGTTCAAGCAAGTAATGATACTAATAATGTTATAGATAGACAAGCAATGCAAAATGAAATGAAACAGCTTCAAGATAATCTTTTTGACCTTGCAAATAACACTGAGTTTAATGGTGTTAAGCTAATTGGAGAGAAAGAGATTATAAATAATAATTATCCACTTCATCTAACAACTGTTGTTGGTGCTGAGGTTGATGAAATATCTAATATCCCTATTTTTAATATTTCTCCAGAAGTATTAAAGGCAGAGGATGGCACGAAATTAAGTGAGATTGATATATTTACATCATCAGAAACGGCAACTAAAGCTATTAAAGTTATTGATGAAGCGATTCTTACTGTATCTAATATTAGGACTAAATATGGAGCTATTAGCAATAGATTTGATTCTACTTATGATAGTTTAGAAGAAATTTATAATTCAGTTACAAAAGCAGAAAGTAATATAAGAGATGCAGATATTGCAAAAGAAATTATTGAGGTTTCTAGGACTGAATTATTAACTAATGCTTCAATTGGTTTGATTGCTCAAGCAAATCAAATTCCTCTAGATTCATTAAGAATTTTAGAAAGAACAAGATAATTTTTATAAAAAAGATTTAACTAAAAACACATTTTGTAATATAAATGTGTTTTTTTTTTGCAGTTAAAATGTTAAAATAATGTTAACATTTAAACTATTTTTTAATTTTCTATTTTAATTGGTAAAAGATTAAAGTATAATTAAATATATTTAATAAAATTAGGAGGGGTACCATGACTATATCATCATTAGTAGGAATGGACTCAAGTACATATAAGCTTATAAGAGAAGGAATTGATGCTTCAAGAGTTAGAGCAGAGGCTATTTCTAATAATATGGCTAATATAAACACAAGAAACTATAAAAGATTTAATGTGGTATTTGAGGAAAATTTAAAAAATACATCAGATAAAAGTATAGAATTAATAACAACTAAGAATAGACATATCACAGATGGAAATATTAATGGTAATATTACAGTTGAAAGAGATAGAACAACTAGTATGAGAACTGATGGTAATAATGTTGACCTTGAAGTTGAAAAGGTAAATCAGGCAGCGAATCAGCTTAAGTATAATGGACTTATAACATCCGTTAATAATAAGATTTCATCTTTAAGATATGTTATTACAGGAGGAGGAGTGTAATAAATGAACACATTTTCAGCAATGAGAATAAGTGCTAGTGGTTTATCGGCAGAAAGATTAAGAATGGATACAATAACATCTAATATAGCTAATGCTCAAACTACTAGAACAGAAGATGGGGGACCATATACTAGAAAGGTAGCAGTATTTAAAGAAGCATTAGATTCAAAGATGCGTCCAATTGGAGTTACAGCTATAGAAATTCAAGATGATGAGTCAGAATATAGAAAGGTTTATGACCCTTCTAATCCAGATGCGGATGAAACAGGATATGTTACATACCCTAATGTTAATATATTAAATGAAATGGCAGATATGATAGCATCAACAAGAGCTTATGAAGCAAATGTTGATACTTTGACTTCTAATAAGGCAATGTATATGAAAGCATTAGAAATTGGTAAATAATCCGTAATATAAGTTTAATTGAGGGGAAGTATTAAAAATGAGGATTAACAGTTTTGTTCCTAGTGAACAAATTTTTAAAGACAATTTTGGAACTAATGGAGTTATAAATGACAATAATAGTCAAAAAGTCGATTTTGTAGATACACTAAAGGGTGCTCTAGATGAAATAAATAGTCAACAAATAGCATCAGATAATATTACTGAAGCATTTGTAAGAGGTGATGATAACGTAACTATAGAAGATACTATGCTTATGCAAACAGAAGCAAAGCTATCATTACAGCTTGCTGTACAGGTTAGAAATAAGCTTGTTGAGGGATACAAGGAATTAATTAAGATGCAGATGTAATAGAGTGAGGAGTGCAATAAATGAGTGAGTTTTTTAAAAAGCTTTGGGAGAAGTTCAAGGCTTTTGGAAAGGCAGTAAAGATAGCAATAGTTGTTGCTATAGTATCAGTGCTTGTAGCACTAATATTTTTAATTGTAAGTGTAACGTCAACTAAATACGAAGTTCTATTCTCTAATCTAGATATTTCGGATTTGCAGACAATAGTTGCAATGCTAGATGATCAGAAAGTAGATAATAAAATAGAAGGAAATAGTATACTTGTTCCAGCAGAACAGATTGACCAATTAAGAATGCAATTAACCCTAGAACTTTCTACAGCTAGTAAGGGTTATGAACTTATGGATGATGGTAGTTCATTTGGAATGACTGATGATGAGTTTAATATCAAGAAGGTTAGGATGGTTCAAGGTGAAATTGAAAAGAGTATAAAGACAATTGATGCTGTTCAAAACGTAAAGGTATTAATAACTCCCGCAACTAAGTCAGTATTTGCAAAAGAGAGTGTAGATGGTAGTGCTTCAGTTGTTGTTGAAACTAAATATGGTAAATCCTTAACAAAGGAGCAAGTAGAAGGAATAGTTGCTATAGTGTCTATGAGTACAGAAAATATACCAAAAGAGAATATAGCAGTTATTGATACAAATGGTAATTTATTAACTAAAAATTTAGGTTCAGATGATGTTACAGGTGCAGATTCTGATACTGTTGTAACACATCATGATGCTGAAACAAAATATGAAGAAAAGCTAATAAATAAAGTAATAGAACTTTTAGAACCAGTAGTTGGTAAAGGTAAGGTAAAGGCTCAGATTGAGGTTGATTTTGACTTTGATTCTACAAAGATTTCAGAATACGAAATTGACCCAAATAAAGCTTTAATTAGTCAAGAGACTACTAAGGAATACAATAATTCAAATTCGGGAGCAACTTCTACAAGTCCAGTAGATGACAATATGAGTAATACTATTGACGAAAATGATACTGTTAATAGTTCAGGTAGTGAAAGCCAAGTTAATAATTATGATCATAGTACAAAGAAAACTGAAACTATAAAAGCACCAGGTGAGATTAGGAGATTAACAGCTTCAGTTATGGTAAATGGTAATTTGGATGCAACAACTCAAAAGGCATTTGAAGATGCTGTTAAGGCAGCAATTGGATTTGATGAAGAAAGAAAAGATACTATATCACTTGTAGGTATGGCATTTGACCCTACAGAAAGTGAAAATGCTCAGAAGCAACTTGAGGAATATCAAGCAGCTTTAGAAAAAGAACAAATGTTTACATACATTAAGTGGGGAGCTATTGCTCTTGGAGGAATAATTTTATTAATAATTATTATTGTAATAATTAAGAAGAGCACTAAGAAAGAAGAAGAAGAGGAAGAAGAAAGATTATTGGATGTTGTTGTTGGCGATAATATAACAGAGCCTGAACAATATGAACCAATTAATTTTGAGGTTGAAGATGAAAAAACTCATCTTGAAAAAGAAGTTAAAAAATATGCTCAGGAAAAACCAGAACAAGTTGCGGAAATTGTTAAGTCTTGGTTAACTGAAAATGAGAGGTGATAAAAAGTGTCTAGAAATAATGAGGGTCCTAAATTAACAGGAACACAAAAAGCGGCAATTCTTTTTATTACTTTAGGGCCAGAAGCATCAGCAGGGATATTGAAAAAATTGCCAGAAGCTGAAATACAAAAAATTACATATGAAATTGCAAATATAACATCAGTTAATGCTACTCAAAGAAAGGAAATTTTAGATGAATTTCTTCAAATGAATCAGGCAAAAGACTTTTTGCTTGAAGGTGGAATGGATTATGCTAGAACTCTTTTATCTAAGGCATTAGGTAATCAAAGGGCTCTTGAAATACTAGAAAAGGTTTCTGAGGCAACTCAGCAATATAGACCTTTTGCAATAGCAAGAAAAGCAGATGCAACACAGCTATTAAATGTAATAAGCTATGAGCATCCACAAACAATTGCACTTATACTTTGTTATCTTCAACCAGAAAAGGCAGCTCAAGTACTTGCAGAGCTTCCAGAAGACCAACAAAGTGAGGTGGCATATAGAATAGCAACAATGAACAATACATCACCTATGGTAATTAAAGAAATTGAAGGTGTGCTTGAAAGTAAGCTATATTCAGTTGTAAGAACAGAAATGACAACTATTGGTGGTGTTGAAACATTGGTTGGAATACTTAACCAAGTTGATAGAACAACTGAAAAGAATATTACAGAAAGTCTTGAAAGAGAGGACGCAGAGCTTGCTGATAAGGTTAAGAGTTCTATGTTCGTATTTGAAGATATTATTACTCTTGATGACGTATCTATTCAAAGAATTCTTAGAGAGGTTGATGCAAAAGAACTTGCACTTGCTCTTAAGGGATGCTCTGAAGAAGTGGCTGAGGTTATTTACAGAAACCAATCAAAGAGAGCTGCTGCTTCATTAAAGGAAGATATGGAATTTATGGGTCCAGTAAGACTTATGGATGTAGAAAAATCACAACAGAAGATTGTATCTATTATAAGGAGATTAGACGAAGCTGGAGAAATAATTATCTCAAGAGGTGGAGAAGATGCAATTATCATGTAATTTTATAAAAGGTAATAGAGTATTAGAACAAACTAATACTAAGGTTATATCAACAAATTATCAGATTAATACTGAAAATAATAAAGCACTAAATGATAATATTACTTATGAAAAAGTAGAATATCTTTTAAATAATTATGAAAAAATAGGACAAGGTATAATTGAAGATGCCAGAAGACAAAAAGAAAAGATTTTATTAGAGGCAGTAGAGCAAACTAAGGAAATAGAAAAGGAAGCCTATGAGACAGGCTATTCTCAGGGAATTAAAAATGGTGAAGAAGATGGTAAAAAGGAAGCACTTGAAACCTATCTTCCACAGGCAAAAGCTGAAGCTGAAGAAATAAGACAAAAAGCAACTAATATTATCCTTAGAGCAAATGAATATTATGCCGATTATTTAGAAAGTAAGAAAAAGGAAATTATTGATTTGGCATTTACGATTGCAGAGCAAGTACTTCATAAAGAGCTTAAAAAGGAAAATTCACTCAATGAATTAGTTGAAGAAGCTATTAAATTATCAAAGGGTGAAGAGAATATAGTAATTAAATGCAATCCTTTATATGAAGAAGAATTAAAGAAAAATGCAGAATTATGGCAGGCTACCAATAATATATCTGGAAAGATATTTATTATGGTAGATGATGATATTGAAGAGGGAAATGCAATAGTAGAAAAAAATACAGGAAAAATAGTTGTAGGAATTGATGTAGGACTTAAAAGGATACAAGATGCAATACTAGGTTAGATTTTGTGAGGGATTATAATGCTAGACTTAGATTTTGAAAAGTTACGTTCAAATATTGAGAATGTTTCAACGATATATTATGAAGGAACAGTAAGTAAGGTAATAGGTCTTACTATAGAAGTTCAAGGAATAAAAGCCTTTGTCGGTGAGCTTTGTATCATATATAATGAGCAAGGTAAAAAAATCAATTGTGAGGTCGTAGGATTTAGAAATGAATTTGTAATACTTATGCCTCTTGGTAACTTGATTGGTATATCGGCAGGATGTAAGGTTGTTCCTCAAAATAAACCATTAAGTGTCAAGTGTTCAGATGAGCTTTTAGGTAAAATATTAGATGGACTTGGAAATGATTTTAATGATGAAGTTGAAATGAGAGGGGAAAGTTATCCTCTTGAAAATCAACCACCAGATCCACTAAAGAGAAAGCCTATAAAAGACATAATGCCAACAGGTGTAAGAGCGATAGATGGTCTTATAACAGTTGGTGAAGGGCAAAGAATAGGAATATTTGCAGGAAGTGGTGTTGGTAAGAGTACTACTCTAGGTATGATAGCAAGAGAAGCAGAGGCAGATATTAATGTTATAGCTTTGATTGGAGAAAGAGGAAGAGAAGTACTTGAATTTATTCAAAAGGATTTAGGTCCTGAGGGAATGAAAAAATCAGTTGTTGTTTGTGCCACATCAGACCAACCGGCACTTATAAGACTTAAGGGAGCACTTACAGCTACAGCCATAGCGGAATATTTTAGGGATAAAGGTAAGAAGGTAATTCTTATGATGGACTCTGTTACTAGATTTGCAATGGCTCAAAGAGAAATAGGACTTGCAATTGGTGAGCCACCAGCAACTAAAGGGTATACGCCTTCAGTATATGCAAAGCTTCCACAGCTTATGGAAAGGTCAGGAACATCAGATAAAGGTTCTATAACTGCATTTTATACAGTACTTGTTGATGGAGATGATTTTAATGAACCTATTGCAGATGCTGTAAGAGGTATATTAGATGGACATATAGTTTTATCTAGAAGTTTAGCACATAAGAATCACTATCCAGCAATAGATGTGTTAAATAGTGTAAGTAGACTTATGTCTTCTATTGCAGGGGATGAACATAAAAAATTCGCTTCAATAGCAAGAGATTTACTTGCTACATATAGAGATTCAGAAGATTTAATTAATATTGGTGCATATGTTAAAGGAAGCAGTAAAAAGATTGACCAAGCAATAAAATATAATGAACCATTAGATAATTTTTTAAGACAGGGTATAAACGAATCTTCGGATTTTAATACTACAATTAATTCATTAATGTCAATATTTAGTTCTTAGAGGTGATTTAAATGGCTCAAAGATACAGATTTTCACTTCAAAAATTACTGGAAATCAGAGAAGAAAAGGAAGAAGAAAGTAAAAGACTTTTTACTGAAACAAAAAATAGAAAAATTGCCACAGAAAATGAGCTAAAGGAATTAAGAGAATTATACGAAAATTATAAAGGTATAAAACCAGGAGAAACTGTTATTTATCAAAAAATAAAGAGGCAATATTTAAAGGCTTTAGAGTTTGGTATTAAGGAAAAGGAAAAAGAACTTGAACTTAGAGAAAAAGAACTCGAACAGAGAAGACTTGATCTTAAAGAGAAGCAAATAGAGAGAAAAACAGTTTCAAAATTAAAGGAAAAGCAGTATGAAAGCTATCAAAAAGAGCAAAATCGAATTGAACAATTAAACAATGATGAGTTTGCTCTTTATGGATATATGAGAAACTTGAAAGGGGGTGAATAAATATGGAAATAACCAATTTGAACATTAAGTTACCAAGTGTAAATTTAAATGATTCAGAATCAAAGCTTACAGAAATAACTAATAAGTCTAATGCAAAATCTGATAAAAACTTTAAAAAGGTTTTAGATAATAAAATATCTTCTAAAGAATCTGCAATAGATGTAAAGAAAGATATTAATTACGATACTAAAAATGTTCAAAATACTAAAACTACAAACGAGGTTCAAGTTAAAGAAGATACTGTACCTGTAAAAGATGTACCTTTAGATAAGGTAGATGTCAAGGAGATTGATGTAAATAAAACTCCAACATTAGATGAAGCTTATGTCAAGGATGTTGATACAAGTAAGACTCCAGTAGATGAAGCATATGCATTAATGGATTTAATTATATCTATTGTATCTGATTCAGATGAAGTACAAGCTATAGAAGAAAATATGAAATTTGATATAAATAAGATAGTTAACATTGCAGAGAATATAAAGGATATTATAGTTAATGATTCAACTAATCTAGAAGAATTAGTTACTGAATTAAAGGCTATTTCAGAAGAGATTACTTTAGAAATGCCAAAATCAAAAGAATTAAAAAACGTAATTTCTAATATTGATTTTATCATAGAAAAACTAGATTCTAATGAATATAGTAGTGAAGACGAATTATTAATGGAAATTATAGCACAAGGCATGATAGAACAAAATGTTTCATTAAATAATTTTGTAAGTGATAAGAATGAAGATATAGAAAAAATAACTGTTCAAGCTGTCAACTCAAATGACAAGGTTGCTAAAGAAGAAGTAATTCTTGAAAATACTGAAGTTAATCTTGATGAAAAAAAAGTAGTAGAACTCAAGGAAGCTGATTTAAAGGTAGAAAAGCCACAAATTAAAGAAGAGCAAGTATCAAAAGAAGAAGTAAAAGTAGAAAAGCCACAAATTAAAGAAGATAAAGTAGTAAAAGAGGCAGTAAAGGTAGAAGAGCCACAAATTAAAGAAGATAAAGTAGTAAAAGAGGCAGTAAAAGCAGAGGAGCCACAAATTAAAGAAGATAAAGTAGTAAAAGAAGAAGTAAAAGTAGAAAAGCCACAAATTAAAGAAGAGCAAGTATCAAAAGAGGCAGTAAAAGTAGAAAAGCCAAAGGTTAAAGAAGAACTAGCAGTAAAAGAAACAGTAAAGCTAGAGGAAATGCAGGCTAAAGAAGAGCAAGTATCAAAAGAGGCAGTAAAAGTAGAAAAGCCACAAATTAAAGAAGAGCAAGTATCAAAAGAGTCAGTAAAAGAAACAGTAAAGCTAGAGGAAATGCAGGTTAAAGAAGATAAAGTAGTAAAAGAAGCAGTAAAAGTGGAAAAGCCACAAATTAAAGAAGATAAAGTAGTAAAAGAAGCAGTAAAAGTAGAAAAGCCAGAAATAGTATCAAATTCAAAGGTAGAAGTACGAAATGAAGAAGTTGGTAGTATAGTAACTAACATTAAGGAGCAGATTACAAAGGCTGTTGATGATAATGAGGCAGTTAAAATAGTCTTTGAAGAAGTTATAAATAGTAAGAATGAAACAAAGTCTAAGACTTTGGAAGTTATAAAAAATAATGATGAAATTATTTCTTTAAAAGATATTGTAAAATCTCAAACACAAAGCAATGCAGATACTAATACTGATGATAGTCAAAATAAAGGATTTACTAAAGAGGATAGTATATTAAAGGCTCTTACTGATGATAGTGATAAGTTTATTATTAATAGACATTTAGCAATAAACTCTGAGTTTACAGTTAAAAATGTACAAAATATCAATAATGAAATTGTAGTTAATGAAGCTACAATGACAGAAGATATTGTAAAGAGTGTTAAATTTATTGCAACAAATGATTTAAGAGAGTTAACTGTTAAAATTAATCCAAATAAGCTTGGAGAAATGACAATAAGTATTGTACAAGAAGATGGTGCTTTAAAGGCAAATCTAAAGGCAACTACAAAGGAAGCTTATGATTTGATATCAAAACATTTACATGAAGTAACTAAGGTGCTTGAAGAACAGAATGTAAAAATTCAAAAGATTGATGTTACATTAGAAAACAATACAAATAACAACAATAATAATGGACAAGAAAAAAATCCTTTTAGTGAAAATTCATTCTTTAATATGAATTCATTCAATGGACGCTCAGCAAATGGTTTTGAAAGAAATAATTTTAATAAAAATATAGAAGATAATGCTGAAGTAGTAGTTCAAGAAAATGAAGAGATAAAGGAAACAAATGAGGGAATTGATGCCCTAGTATAGAGGAGGTGACAATATAATGACAACTTTAGGTGATATTTATAATTCTCAGGGAAGTAGTGGTGTGAGTAATTTGGGTACGCCAATAGTTAAAAAGGGTGATAGTGGATTAGATAAAAATGCATTTTTAAAAATACTTTGTGCAGAATTGTCTAATCAAGATCCAACTCAGAATATTGATTCAACACAGTACATATCACAGCTAGCAACATTTACATCACTTGAACAGATGCAAAACTTAAACACTACAATGACAAATTATGCTAATAATGATTTGGTTGGAAAAGCTGTAACAGTATCTGATACAAATTCAAAGGGTGAGCAGTACACAGGAGTGATACAAGCTGTTAATAGAAATAATAATAAGACAACTGTATCAATGACTGTTAATGAAGATGGAAAGAATATTGAAAAAGAATTTCCAATAGAAAATATAGTTTCGGTTGTTAAGATACCTGATTATACTCTATCAACTATTACTAACTTAAATGGAAATATGACTTTCTTATTAGCTTCATCATTTATTGGTAAGGATGTTCAAGTAATTCCACAAGATGAAAATGGAAAAGACTTAGAGCCAGTTAAGGGTCTTGTAAAGGGAACATATAAGGAAAATGGTACAATTATGGTAACTGTTGAATTAGAGTCAGGTGAAACTAAAACATATTCTTATGATAGAATAACTAAGGTAGGACAAAATTAATAAGGGGTAGTGAAAATTATGGGGTATAGAATAATCAATGGAAGAGCTTACCCTGTAGGGGATATAGGGGGCTTTCAACAAACCAATATATCCAATAGTAATAATATTGAAAAAGCAAGTAATACAACATTTAAAGAAGTATTACAAAAAAGTATTGAGGAAAAAAACTCTTTTACAATATCAAAGCATGCAGCAGAAAGATTAAAGGAAATTAATTTTAATGAAGCTGATATGGAAAATATAGAAAAGGGATTTGATATTGCAGAAGAAAAAGGATCAAAAAATTCACTTATGCTTTATAAAAATGTAGCTCTTATAACTAGTGTTGAAAATAGAACATTAATTACAGCTATTGAAAATGATAGAGCTAAGGAGAATGTATACACTAACATTGATAGTGTAGTAATTTTATAAAGAAGTGGGCTGGACCGAGAAGCGGAAGCCCTAATGCCTTTGCTGATTGACAGAAGCAGGCAGATAAATTTAAGGAGGGTATTTTTTATGTTAAGATCAATGTATTCAGGAATTAGTGGTATGAAAGTCAATCAAACCAAATTAGATGTAATAGGTAATAATATTGCAAATGTTGGAACAACAGCATATAAGTCACAAAGAACAACATTTGCTAATATGTTAAGTCAAGAGGTTTCAAGTGCACAAGCACCAAGCCAAACTCAAGGTGGTGTAAATGCTGCACAAGTAGGACTTGGAGTTAAGCTTGCAAGTATAGATTCAGTTATGACAAATGGTAATTTACAATCAACAGGAAGAAATCTTGATGTTGCTATAGATAAGGCAGGATATTTTATAGTATCAAATGGACCTGAAATTGTAGGAGATAATCTACTTCAAGTTACACATAGTGTAGGAACTCATACAATAGATAAAACTTCTATAACAAATACAGGCTCAGATATTATGTATAGTAGAGCAGGTTCATTTATATTAGATAATGCTGGTAATTTATTAACTTCAGATGGATATAGAGTAATGGGATATTCATTGACAAATGATGATAATTCAAGAGCAGCAACTCAAGAAACATCAACTTCAGTATCAGCAGGAGGTTTTGATTTTAATTTTGGACCTGGGTCACAATTAAATGGTTATAATATAGTATTTGGTAAAATTGGACCAAACACAGTTACAACTGCTACTATAGATAAGCAAGCTAAGCAGATTATAATTAATGCTGATATGTCAGTAAATTCAACAGTTACAACTGAACAAGTTCAAGCGGCTGTTAATAATGCGTTAACAACTGCATCAATCTCTCAAAATATTACAATTGGAGGTAAGCTTTCAACAGTTGAGGGATTAAGTTCAGAAAAAATTACTGGTGGTTCAAATGCATCTTCACCAAAGACTTTAGTATTTAATGGATTTACAATGTCATTAACAGAAGGAGCAGAACTTAATGGATTTACATTCCAAATTGGTGATTTAAATGCAAGTGATATTGAAGTTTATGTTAATAAGGACCCAGATGTAAAAACTATAACTATTAATGGAAATTTTGCAAGTGGAAATGTAACATCTGCAAAGTTAAGAGATGCTATAAATGAGGCATTAAGCTCAGAAGGAATCAAACAATCTGTTAAGAACCTTTCAGGTTCACCACTTACTTTAAATGGAGTTAGTGGAGAGGTAAAAAATACTACACTTGCAAAGGAAGCGACAGTAATAGAATATACACCAAATCCTAAAAAAGGTGGAAATTTAGGACCATATTCAATAATAATGGATTCAACAGAAGGATATTGTGCTGATATTAATGGATATACATTTAAATATGGAGATGCTATATATGATAAGACTGGAACTAATACCACACCAGTAACAGTTAATGTTGATAAAGCGACTAAATCAATAATAATTCATGGTGCAGTTGGTACTAATGAAGCTGGTAGACAGGTTAGAATAAAGATAAATGAAGCTTTAGAAGCTGCAGGATTAAATTCAAGAGTGAAATATGTAAGTCCATCTAGCAAATTTACTGGTACAGACTTAAAGCAAATATCATGTAAGGTTGGGGGCGGTGTTGATTACGCAAGACCAAGCGATATAGAAATAGCTCAAGGTCTAATTATTTCATTCCCTAATTCAGATAATAAGACTGTTGCAAGTCCTTTAGATGGATATAAATTTGTATTAAGTGATATAAGAAAAGATACATTAGATATTCAAGTTGATAAAAATAAGAAAGAAATAGCAATTAGTGGTAATTTCATAACATCAGGAAAGGTTACAAATTCAGAATTACAATCAAAGTTAAATGAGGTATTACAAGCTCAAGGATTATTAGCAAAAGATTCAAATAATTCGTATGAAACATTAAAGGTAACTGGTACTACAAAAGCATATAAAGGTCTTGAAAGTGATGAAGTAACAGATGGTGCAGAAAACTTAGCACCAGGTCAAGTTCAAGCATTTGGATTAATTTTTGAACCATCTCCAGGCTCAACTTTAAATAATTATAAGATTCAGATTGGTAATATTGCATCAGGAACAGCAACATCAGCTACAGTTGATGAAACAGCTAAATTAATTACAATAAATGCTGATTTTGTTTCAGGAACAACTACTGCATTAAATATACAAAAGGCAATTAATAATGCATTAGCCAATAAAGGTATTGACCAATCATTAACAGTAACAGGAAATCCTACTGTGATTTCAGCAAGTGAGTCGGTAGAAACTAATGGTGGTACATCAGTTCAAAGTTTAGCTGCAGATGGAACAGTTAATTTTGTAGATGCAACAGGAAATGTATCAGCTTATGATAATTCACTTAAGAGCTTAAAGATTCCTGATACAGTAACAATAGCAGGAACTGGTCAAGTTTTAAGAGTTAAATCATTCACAATAGACCAACAAGGAATTATAAATGCAACACTTGAAGATGGTAGAGTTGCAGCACTTGGTCAAATAGCACTTGCTACATTTAAGAACCAAGAAGGATTAACAAGACTTGCTGGAAACTTATTTTCAGAGTCAGTTAACTCAGGTGATGCATTAATTAAATCTGGTATAGGAACATTAGGAGAAGATAATAGCTTAGGTTATGGTGAAACAGTTCAAAATATGCTTGAAATGTCAAATGTTGATTTAGCAGAGCAATTTACAGAAATGATTACAACTACAAGAGCTTTCCAAGCTAATGGAAAAATCATTAATACTGGTGATGAAATCTTACAAGATATTATAAATCTTAAGAGATAATATATAAAAATTTGAATTAGATGGGAGTATTTTCCTATCTAATTCAAATTTAATGTATATATAATGAAGATTTTATTTGGATATGAGGTGAAAGTATGATAGATTTAACGGGGATGAATAATAAAGAGTTCGTTTTAAATGCAGATCATATTGAAAAGATTGAAGCAGTACCAGAAACTATTATTACATTAACAAATGGAAAAAAATATATTGTTTTAGAGAGTGTTGATGAGGTAAAAGATGCTGTTATTAGATATAAGAATAGAATCTTTACCTTTAAGTAGTAGGAGGCATTTTAAATGAAAAAGTTGGATATATTGACACCCGTAGGTTTACTCGGTGGTATAGTATTATTATTATGGGGAATGATGTCAGACATAGGTCTTATGATTTTCTTTGATGTTCCATCTCTTTTAATTACATTAGGTGGTTCATTTGCAGCAGTATTAATCACAATTACAATGAGTGATTTGAAAAAGATTGTTGCAGTACTTATGCAAGCTATGAAGGAAAGTGCGGCATCTAAGGTGGATATGATACAGCAATTTTCATCATTATCAAAAAGAGCAAGAAGAGAAGGTTTATTATCTTTAGAAGATGAAATTTCAAATTTAGACGATGCATTTTTAAAGAAAGGTCTTCAAATGGTTGTTGATGGAATAGAACCTGAGACAATTAGAGAAATATTAGAATTAGAAATATCACAAATGGAAGATAGACATACAGCAGGGGCATTTATATTTGCTACATGGGCTTCTTATGCACCAGCCTTTGGTATGCTAGGAACACTTATAGGACTTATACAAATGCTTGCGGATTTAAGTGATGTATCACTTATTGCATCTGGTATGGCTAAAGCATTAATAACAACATTCTATGGTTCATTAATTGCGAATTTATTCTGTAGTCCATTGGCAGCAAATCTTGCTAAAAAGAGTGAGGCTGAAAGTAAGAATAGAGAAATGATGCTTGAAGGAATTCTTGCTATTCAATCTGGTGTTAACCCAAGAATAGTAGAAGAAAAGCTTGTTACATATTTAAATCCAAAGGAAAAAGAAGAATATATGAGTAATAATTCAGAGAATGCTGAAGGGGTTGCATAGTTTATGGCTAGAAAAAAGAACAAGAAAGGATTACCTGCTAGTAATTGGATGGATACATATGCGGACTGTATCACTCTTTTAATGACTTTTTTCGTTTTATTATATTCAATGTCTTCTGTTGATGCAGCAAAGCTTCAAAGCCTATCTGAAGCACTTACAACAATGCTTACAGGTCAGAAAGCTGATTCTATGGTTCCGTATGATTTGTATCAAGGAAAGGTACCTTTAGTAGGTGGAGAAGGTCAAGTTGATATAAAGATAGAGAACGATGGTAAAGAGGATAAAGATGGACAAATGTCAGAAGAATCTACAAAGGATGAAGTTGAAGAATTTGTTAAAAAGAATGAATTAGAATCCATTGTGTCAATCATTTCTGATGAAAGAGGTATAATTATTCAATTAAAGGATAGTATTTTATTCGAAACAGGACAAGCAGAATTAAAAGAGAGCTCAAAATCAGTATTAAATAAAATAAATGTATTGATTTCAACACTTCCAAATAATATTATTGTAGAAGGACATACAGATAATGTACCAATAAATACATATCAGTTTCCTTCAAATTGGGAATTATCTGGAGCAAGAGCCTCTAGAGTAGTAAGATTTTTTACATATGAAAAAGGACAACCTATGAAACGATTTACTGCTCAAGGTTGTGGAGAGTCTAAGCCAGTAAAGGATAATTCAACACCTGAAAATAGAGCAGAAAATAGAAGGGTAAATATTTTAATAGTGGCTAATGAGAATGGCAATAAGGAGGGGTAATTTATGGCAAAAAACAAACAAGTACAAAATGAAGAACAAGAACAAGAAGAAACTAAAAAAGGTAAAGGAAGTAATAAAGTAATAATAATAATTTTAGCATTATTAGTGCTTGGTGCAGGTAGTTTTGGTGGAGTTTATTTATTTTTAAATAATAATTCATCACCTGAGGAAAAAATAATAGTAGAAACTAAAGTTGAATTATTAAAGGACGTTACTATAAACTTAGATAGTGGTGGATATTTAAAAACATCCTTATTTATTTCATTTGATGAAGAAAATTCAGATTTAGCCGAAGAAATAACAGCTAAAACAATTGAAATTCAAGACAAAACTATATTCTATTTAAAATCAAAAAAGATTGAAGATTTTAAGGCAAGTAATGAAGTTAAATTAAAGCAGGATTTAATGGCGCAGATTAATACTGTTTTGACTAAGGGTGAATTAGTAAATATTTATTTCCCATCAGGATTAATGCTACAAAAATAATTACTAAGGAATAAGTATGGAATTTTTTATATTAATATTAAAATTAATTTTAACTTTAGCAATTGTATTTGGTCTAATGATTTTAACACTTAGATACAGTAAAAAAGGAATAAACAAGATAAATGCTCAAAAATATGTTAAAATAATAGACAGAGTACAAATTGCTAAAGATATTTATGTTGTTATTTTAAAAATAGGGGATGAAGGTCAAGTAGTTTTGATGAGTTCTGCTAATTCTGAAGTATTAAAGAAATTAACTTCAGAAGAACTTAAAGAAATAGAAGATGGAAAGAATGAGGCTTATGAGAATATGACCAATGCTTTTAAGAATATTAAAGCTAAAATAAAATTAAAGGAAGATAAAAATGAAGAAGATAATAAGCAAAAATAAAATAGGCTTTATAGTTTTATTAGCTTTATTAATAATCGGAGTAACTGGTGTTATAGCATATGCTGCACCAAATACATCAGATGTTCCTGGAGTAAATATTTCAGTTGGGAGTAATCCTGATGGTACACCTCAAGATTATGTAGATAATATAAAACTATTAGTATTACTTACAATATTGAGTATTGCACCATCAATTATAATTATGGTGACATCATTTACTAGAATTATAGTAGTTTTTTCATTTTTAAAAACTGCAATAGGAGCATCACAATCTATACCAAGTCAAATTCTTGCAGGGCTTGCACTATTTTTAACATTATTCATTATGTCTCCAGTAATTACGGAGATTAATGATAAAGCAGTACAGCCTTACTTAGAAGAAAAAATTACTCAAGAAGAGGCAATTGATAATGCATGTGCTCCTCTTAGAGAATTTATGTTAAAACAAACTAGAGAAACAGATCTTGAGTTATTTCTTGATATATCTAATTCGGATAATAAGGAAGAAATTACTCGTGAAAATATACCAATGACTGTTGTTATTCCAGCTTTTGCAATAAGTGAATTAAAAACAGCATTTCAAATTGGATTTTTATTATATCTTCCATTTATACTTATTGATTTGGTTGTTGGTAGTGTACTTATGTCCATGGGTATGTTTATGTTACCACCAGCAGCAGTGTCAATACCATTTAAATTATTATTATTTGTAATGGTAGATGGTTGGAATCTAATAACAAAGTCACTAGTTATGAGTTTCAGTGGGTAAGGAGTGTAGAATAAGATGTCTGAAAGTTTAGTAACCGGAATAATTACAGATGCTGTAGAAACAGCACTTAAGGTGGCTGCACCGATGCTGATTACAGCAATAGTCCTTGGTCTTATAATAAGTATACTACAAGCTACTACGCAGATTCAGGAACAAACCTTAACATTCGTTCCTAAGCTTCTAGGGATAGCTTTTGTTGGAATACTTCTTGCAGGATGGATTAACAGTACTATGACTGGTTTCTTTGAAAGAATATTTGATTTAATAGCAAAAATTACTACATAAGGAGGTAGTGCAGTATGACAGATACAGCCTACTTTCTTGCCATTTTTTTGATATTTTTAAGAATTACCACATTTTTTTTAGTGGCTAATGGATTTTTTCCTAATGGTACACCAGCTATTATGAAGGGTGTTATAGGAATGATATTATCTTATGGTGTTATTACTTCTATGGATTATGATACAATAATATCAGGAATAACCAGTAACTATATGGTAATATTTTATATGATATGTGAAGTAGGAATTGGAGCAGCGTTTGGCTATGTGGTAAATTTAATATTTGAAGTATTTAGAATGGCAGGTTCTTATATGGATATGCAATCTGGTTTTTCTATGATGAATGTTGTTGACCCAGTTTCAAACGCAAGTAATACATTATTAGCTAATTTAACATATACTGTTTCAATGTTGATTTTTTTTATTGTAAATGGGCATCATGAATTGATAAAGTGTTTAGTTCAAAGCTTTAATTTATTGCCAATAGGAAATGGTATATCTTTTGGAAATTCATTTGAAACTTTTTTAAATACTTTTATAGAGTTTTTTGAAATAGGTGTGAGAGCGGCACTACCACTTTTAATAATTTTGTTAATTGTGGAGCTGTGTTTAGCTCTTATTTCAAGAACAGTACCTCAAATAAATGTAATGATATTAGGAGCTCCTGTTAAGATTGTTGTTGGTCTTTTGGTATTTGTATCAGTAATACCAATAATAATTAAGTTATTGATTTATGCTTTTGATCAAATGCCTAATGCACTAGATCAGATTTTAAGAAGCATAGGACTAGCACCAGTATTATTTATTTTTGCAAATGATGATAAGACTGAAGAACCTACCGACAAAAAGTTAAGTGATGCTAGAAAAAAAGGACAGGTACCAAGAAGTAAAGAAATTGGACTTGCAGCAGGATTGGTTGCCTGCGTATTAGTTTTAATAGCAGTTACAGGATTAATAGGTAATACAATAAAAGATTTTTTTATATACTATTTTCAAGATGGTCTTTTACAAGAGGTTAATCAAACTTCATTGAGTGGAATAATAATTCAACTAGTAATTAAGATTTTATTGTGTATACTTTTAGTAGCAGTTCCAATAATGGTAGCTGGAATAGCAGGTAGCCTTGCACAAGTAGGATTTTTGGTAACTACAGAACCATTAAAACCTTCACTTGGTAAATTGAATCCAATAAATGGTTTTAAGAATATGTTTTCAGTAAAATCTCTTGTACAGTTAGTCAAAAACTTAGCTGTAGTAGTATTAATTGCATTTTTAGGTTATCAATTTTTAATTGGAAATTATCAAGAGGTACTTCAAATATATAGTGTATATTTTCCGGAACTTGGTCCATCTGTAATAAATTTAGTTATAGAAATATTTGCTGAAATAGCACTTGTTATGGTCATAATTGCAATAATAGATTATGTGTTACAAAAGAAAATGTTTATGAAGGATATGCGAATGACTAAACAAGAAATTAAGGATGAATATAAGCAGATGGAAGGTGATCCTAAGATTAAGGGTAAAATTAGACAAAAGCAAAGAGAAATGTCTCAAAGAAGAATGATGGAATCTGTTGCAGATGCGACAGTAGTTGTTACAAACCCAACGCACTATGCGGTAGCACTTAAGTATGAAGATGGGCAGATGGAGGCACCAAAGGTTGTAGCTAAGGGGGCAGACCTTGTAGCTTTAAAGATTAAAGAAGTAGCACTTCAGAATAATGTTCCTATTATGGAAAATAAACCACTTGCAAGAATGCTATATGATAAGGTTGAAATTGAAGAAGAAGTTCCACAAGAAATGTATCAAGCAGTAGCGGAGATTCTCGCAATGGTTTATAATCTTAATAAGAATAAATAAAGGATGGGATTAATTTGTCAGATAATAAAAAAAGGTTCGATATAAAGTCGAATACGGACGTACTTGTAGCAGTTGCTGTAATTGGAATAGTTTTAATGATAATTATTCCACTTCCTCAAGCACTTCTTGATGTATTATTAGCAGTAAATATCACACTTGCAATAGTAATTATTCTTATTACTATGTTTACAACGAGTGTTTTACAGTTCTCTGTATTTCCAACGCTATTGTTAATTACAACTTTATTTAGGTTAGCACTTAATATATCTTCAACAAGACTTATATTGACTGAAGCTGATGCTGGAACAATAATTGAGGCATTTGGTGAGTTCGTTATAGGTGGAAACTATGTAGTTGGTATTATAATTTTCTTAATTATAGTAATTATTCAATTTATAGTTATTACAAATGGTGCTGGTAGAGTATCAGAAGTATCTGCAAGATTTACACTTGATGCTATGCCAGGTAAACAGATGAGTATTGATGCAGATTTAAATGCAGGTATTATAGATGAGGAAACAGCTAAAAGGAAGAGAAAAGACTTACAGCTTGAAGCAGACTTTTATGGTTCTATGGATGGTGCTTCCAAGTTCGTTAAGGGAGATGCTATAGCTGGTATAGTAATTACTATTATTAATATTATTGGAGGTATTATAATTGGTGTTATGATGATGGATATGTCTGCAGGAGATGCGGCACAGACTTTTACAAGATTAACTGTTGGTGATGGTCTTGTTGGTCAGATTCCAGCATTATTAATTTCTACAGCATCAGGTATATTAGTTACACGTTCTGGTAATGAAAATAACTTTGGTAAAGCCTTTGCTACTCAGTTAACAGGTTTCCCTATTGCTTGTGGTATTGCAAGTGCAGTAATGTTTACTCTAGCAATAATTCCAAATATGCCAAAGCTACCTTTTATTATATCAGGAGTTGCAACAGGATTTTTAGCATTTATGCTTTACAAAGAAGAAAAGAAAAAGAAAGATATTAGTATGGTGCTAGAAGAACAGGAGGTTGTAGAGGCTGAAACTAAGGAACCAGAAAATGTTATGAATTTAATTTCAGTAGAACCAATGGAGGTTGAAATTGGATATGGTCTTATTCCCCTTGCTGATGAATCGACAGGTGGAGACTTACTTCAAAGAATTGCTTCTGTAAGAAGACAGTGTGCTATTGAAATGGGTATAGTGGTTCAGCCAATTAGAATTAGAGACAATCTTCAATTAAAGACTAATGAATATGTAATTAAAATAAGAGGTACTGTTATAGCTTCGTCTGAGCTTATGGCAAGTATGCTTTTATGTATGGATCCAACAGGTGAAAATATTGAAATTCCAGGTATTAAAACTATCGAACCAACATTCAATCTTCCAGCTGTTTGGATAAATAAAGACCAAAGAGAAGAAGCAGAAATCAAGGGATTAACTGTAGTTGACCCTATAACAGTTATGGTAACTCACTTAACAGAAACTATTAAGTCTCATTCATATGAGTTATTAGGTAGACAAGAAGTTAAGTTGATTGTGGATAATGTTAAGGAAAAGTATCCTACAGTTGTAGAAGAGTTAATTCCAGACTTACTTACAATTGGTGAATTACAAAAAGTATTACAAAATCTTTTAAGAGAAAAGGTTCCAATAAAGGATATGGTAACTATTATGGAATCCTTAGCAGATAACTCTAGAAATACCAAGGATTTAGAAGTTTTAACAGAGTATGTAAGATTTGCACTTAGCAGAACTATATGTAATCAGATTGTAGATGAAGATAAATGTGTAACAGTAGCTACATTAGATCCTTCAATTGAAGAATTAGTAGCAAGTCATATACAGAAGTCGGTTACTGGTTCCTTCCCAGCTATTGACCCTGACACGACGACAAAATTATTCCATAGCATAAAGAATACTTTGGATTCTGTATATTTCTACAATAATCAGCAAGTTATTTTAGTATCACCAAATATTAGACCAGTATTTAGAAAGCTTATAGAGATGGCATTTCCACACGTTATGATTATTTCATTAAATGAGATACCAAATGATGTTGAAATAAGAACTGAAGGAGTTGTAAGATTATAACATGATAATAAAGAAATATGTAGTAAATAATATGAATGAAGCTCTTACTAGAATAAGATATGAGCTTGGAAGAGATGCTGTTATTATCAGTCAGAGAAAATTAAAAAAATCTGGCTTCTTAGGACTTTTTGGTTCTAAAAAAATAGAGGTTACAGCAGCAGTTGAGAATTATTCTAAAAATAATAATTCTAGAAATGAAGAAAAGGAAAAGCAAGCAGATGATGACTATAAGGATTCATTAGAAAACCTAAAGAAATTACTTAATACTGAAATGACAGTGAAAAAGCAAGAGGAAAAAAAAGAAGTAGTAGAAAAGAAAATTAGTGAGCAGGATTCATTAAAGAGTGAAATGCAAGAAATGAAAGCTCTTTTAAATAAGGTTATTAAAAATACTACTTTGGATGAAGAAAAACAGAAGGATGAGCTTTTGACTTTAATGACAGAATTAGATATGGATACTGAATTTTACTCGGATTTAAAGGGTATAATTGGTGAAGAAAATGTAATTGAAAAGCTAAAAGCACTAATAAATGATAATATTGAAATTTGCTCAGACGAGCTTAAGGGAAATGTAGTGCTTATAGGACCAACGGGAGTAGGAAAAACTACTACTATAGCAAAGCTTGCTGGAAGACTTTCATTAATTGAAAAGAAAAAGGTTGGTCTTATAACAGTTGATACATATAGAATTGGTGCTGTAGAACAGCTTAGAACATATGCAGAAATAATGAATATCAAATTTAAGGTGGTTAATACTACTAAAGAAATGGAAAGTGCTATTACAGAACTTAGTGATTGTGATGTTGTTCTTATAGATACAACTGGTAGAAGCAGTAAGAATAAAATGCAGTTATCAGAACTTAGAACCTTTGTTGACAGAGCTAAGGCAGATAGTATAAGTATTGTAATTAGTGCAACAACTAAAAACAAAGACATAAAGACTATATTAGATGGTTATAGTGATTTAAATTATGATAATGTGATAATAACAAAGTTAGATGAAACTACTACATATGGTTCTTTATTTAATATTATGAAGAGAGCACAGAAGCCTTTGAGGTATATAACTATAGGTCAGAATGTTCCAGATGATATAAAAGTACCTACGAAGGAAGAATTTATTGGATATATATTTGGGGAGGAAAAATCCTTATGTTAGATCAGGCAGAGAGTTTAAGAAGATTAGTTAATAGTGAAAGAGTAGAAGAAATTAAAATTGCACCTAAGAAGAGAACTACAAAAATAATAACTGTAACATCTGGAAAAGGTGGAGTTGGAAAGAGTAATTTTGTTGTAAATTTAGCTATTACATTACAGAAAAAAGGAAACAAGGTATTAGTTTTTGATGCCGACGTTGGTATGGGAAATGATGATGTATTAATGGGGATATATCCTAAATATACTATGTTTGATGTAATTAATGGTAAAGAAATTGAAGATATAATAGAGCAAGGACCAGCGGGTGTAATGCTTCTTGCAGCAGGCTCAGGATTAAATCAAATTGAAGATTTACAGACAGAGGAAAGAGAAAATTTTCTAAATAAGCTTGAAAGTCTAGAAGGGTATGACTACATAATAATGGATACAGGAGCTGGTATTAATAAAAGTGTTTTAGCATTTATTTCATGCTCAGAAGAATTAGTGCTTCTTACAACACCAGAACCTACTTCTCTTACAGATGCATATAGCTTGATTAAAGCTACATCTCACTTTAAAATAAAGGATAAGGCAAATGTTGTTGTAAATAAGACTTTTACTGAAGAGGAAGGTATCCAGACTTTTAATAAATTAAAAAAAGCTGTAGATAAATTTTTAGACTTAGATGTTACATATCTAGGAGCTATATCAGATGATAGAAAATTAGTAAAAAGTGTAAGAGATCAAGTGCCATTTGTTATTGCTTATCCAAATTCAGATGCAGCAAGAGAAATAGATATTATAGCAGAAAAGTTTATAAATGGTAAGGAATATAATGCTAAACCAAGTATAGGAGCAAAAGGAGTATTTAGAAAATTATTTGGTTTATTTTCGTAAAAGGGTGTGTGAGGATTTTTGATGGATATAAAGTTTGAAATAGGAATGAAGATACATATTTATACGGAGGGAGCATCTTATAGCTGTACAATTCAAGATATGTATGAAAATACCATGGCAATAAACTTACCACTTGGTGATGAGGGGCATTTGACATTTGAAAGTGGTAATGAAATTGAAATGACTTATTTTAACAGAAAAGGATATTTTGTATTTAAGGTTAAGTATATTAGAAGATTTAAGGAAAATAATATAATACTTTATGAAGTAACTATGCCTTATGATATATCTAGGATTCAGCGTAGAAGTTATGTTAGAGTAAATATGCTTGAGAAGTTTCATTATCGTTTAGATGAAACTAGTTATTCATCTTGGCTTACAGGAGATATTTTAGATTTAAGTGGTGGTGGCCTTAAGATACAAGTAAAGGAAAAAATTAATCCAAGTGAGATAATAATGATGAAAATCCCATATAATGATAAATTTATTGAGGTACAAGGAAGGGTTATTAGGGAAGTTTTTCAAGAAAATATAAATCATATTTATGCGGTATCTTTTTTTAATATAAAAGAAGCGCAAAGAGATAAGATTATTGAAAAGGTCTTTTTTAAATTAAGAGAAGAATTAAGTAGAAGATAAATTATAAAAAAGGAGTTAGAGCATAGTTATGGTTGATGCTAAACTTAGAGAACAGATAATTGAAGAATATATGCCACTTGTAAAACATATAGCATCACGTGTAAGCTTAGGTATTAATAATCAGATTTTAGAATTTGATGATTTAGTAAGTTATGGAGTAATAGGGCTTATGGACGCCATATCTAAGTTTGATGAGCATAAGGGAAATAAATTTTCCACGTATGCATCTATAAGAATAAAGGGTGCAATTATAGATGAAATTAGGAAAAATTCACCAATATCTAAGGTGGCAATGACTAAACTTGCAAAATATAATAAGAAGGTTGAAGAACTTCAAAAAAAGTTATTAAGAGAGCCAACTGATAAAGAGATAGCATTTGAAATGGGGATTTCTATTGCAGAAGTAAACGAAATTGAAAATTATATAAATTATTTATCAATAGTATCCCTTGAGGAAATTATTTTCCAAGATGATAGTGATATGACTGTAATAAGTACAATTGAAGATAAAAATAGTCCAGACCCACAGGAAAGCTTTGAAATAAAAGAAAAGGTCGAGTATTTATCTAAGGCAATAGATTTATTAAATGAAAAAGATAGATTGGTACTTAATTTATATTATTATGAGAAGCTTACATTAAAGCAAATAGGTTCTATATTAGATGTATCAGAATCAAGGGTTTCTCAGCTACATAGCAAGGCAATAATGAATTTAAGAAAAACACTAAAAAATTTAAAATATATATAAGAGGTAAAATATGCCAATATTTTTATTACTATTAGGGATAATTTTAATAATTATTAATATAAAAGCAGTAAAAAAAGATGATAATTCATTTAAAAATGTGTTACAATACAATAAAAAAGATATGTCAGAAGCAACTATAGCAATTGGACAGATAAGACAAGATGTTGCAGAAAGTCTGACTGAGCTTCAACAGGATATTCTTGAAATTAAAGCAAGATTATCAAAATTAGAGGCTAATTCAAATAATTTAGATTCTAGTAAGGAAAAAGGCTTTACTATAGATGCAGAACGCATGGAAGAAGTAGATAGAAATGAACTACTAGATTTAGAAGCGTTAGTAGCTAAAGACGAAGCGATAATTAATGAAGTGGATAATAAGACTAAAACAGATAGAATTAAGCAATTAATTAAAGAAGGATATTCAGATGAAGAAATCTGTAATAAGCTGTCTGTAGGAAAAGGTGAAATTTTATTAGTAAAAGGACTGTTTAAAAGTTGAAAAAGATAATTGATTTAATATGTGATAAAAAAGTATTGCTAGGAATAGGAATAGGGTTAGTCTTAGGTGTTATATTTATGTTTGGTTATGAGTATACGGCTACTTTAACTGATGCACAAATAGAAGAAAAGGCAAGAGGGCTAGGAATGCATATGAAGGACGAATGTAAAGTATATTGGGGAGAGGATGATAAGAAGTGATAAGAAGTCTTTATACAGCAGTATCAGGATTAATTACATTAGAGAACAAGCAAAATACTATTAATAATAATATGGCAAATGCTAATACTACAGGATACAAGGCTGAGGATTTGCAAATCAAAAGCTTTAAAGAAGTAATGATTCAAAATAGAGATAAGATTCAAAGAGGACAAAATGCTTATCAGCGTATAGGAACAATTAGTTTAGGAGCTAAAATAGATACAGTTACTACTAAATTTACTCAAGGAGATTTAAAGCAGACAGGTACATATTCTGATATGGCAATTGATGGAAGAGGATTTTTTGTAGTACAAAGAGGAAATCAGCAGCTTTATACTAGAGATGGTTCATTTAGAGTAGATATTCAAGGTTATTTAGTTACAACTACAGGAGATAGGGTTCTTGGACAGGATAATAATGGAAATCTTGCTCCGATTCAAGTAGGAAATTCACAGTTTTCTGTAGACCTAGAAGGTAACATAAATGTTAATGGAAATATTATAGGAAAGATTGCAACAGCTGATTTTGAAGATTATACGACACTAAATAAAGTGGGAGATAATTATTACGAAGGTCAAAATCCGATAATGAATGCACAAGTTTTAGTGAAGCAAGGATATACTGAAAATTCAAATGTAAATATAATTGATGAAATGGTTAATTTAGTAAATAATAAAAGAAGTTTTGAAACAACACAAAAGATAGTAAATATGATAGATAGTACACTAGATAAGGCAGCGAATAAAGTAGGTCAGGTATAATATATTAAAAGGAGCGAGAAATTTATGTTAAGATCAATATGGACTAGCAGGTCAGCATTAAATGCTAATCAAGAGAGATTAAATGTTATTAGTAATAATTTAGCAAATTCATCTACGACTTCTTATAAAAAAGAAGATGTTGGATTTAAGGATTTATTAAATGAAACTTTAGATAGAAGAGGATATCCTCTTGAAGACAAAAAGGCTGATATGGGTACAGGAGTAAGAGTTACTAATTGGTATAAGAACTATAATCAAGGTGTTATAATTGCTACTGGAACAAATACGGATTTATGTCTTGAAAGCATTACTGAAACAGCATTTTTTAGAGTTTTTAACACACAAGGAGAGGCTTTATATACAAGAGATGGTTCATTTAAAATAGATATGCAAGGTAATATTGTAGATTCAAATGGTTATAGACTTGAACTACAATATGAAGAGGGAATAAATCCAGAAGAAATTAGTTTTAGAAATAAAGATATAAGTATAAATGAAGTAGGTGAAATTACAATAAAGCAAGGTGAGCAGTATGTAAAAGTAGCTAAAATAAATACATATACATCTACAGGTAATCAAGCTTTTCGTTCAGTAGGTGATAGCTATTATCTACCAAATGAAGGTGCTGAAATTAGAGTTGCAACAGACACAATAATGCATCAAGGAGCACTTGAAGCCTCTAATGTTGATATGGCACAAGAAATTACTGATATGATATTAACTCAAAGAGCATTCCAGTTAAACACTAAAGGATTAGAGACAGCTGATGAGATGTGGGGAATGATTAATAATATGAGTTCTAGATAATATTTTTATATACAAAAAATGCAGTCAAGATAAAAATTCTTGACTGCATTAATATTTTAAAGATTATTTATTGTATTAGTTAATGGTGGAATAACTTGTTTCTTTCTTGAAAGAACTCCAGGTAGGAATGCTGTATTATCTTTTATTTCTACGTTGAATGTCTTTTCAATTATTTCAGTTTCATCACCAGTTACAAGTAATTGAGAACCCTCTGTTAATATGTCTGTTAATAGTAATAACATTTCATTAAATCCACCATCTTTTGCTTTCTTATCCATATATTCAAGCATGTCGTTCTTTAATGGCATAAATCCATCGATATCCATAGTGTTAACTTGTGCAACACCTATCTTATAGTCTCCTATGTTAAATGGTTTAAAGTCTTGATTGTATATTTCTTCAACAGTTTTACCTTGAAGAGAAGTACCAGCCTTAAACATTTCCTTAGCAAAAGCATTTATATCATTTATTCCAGCAATTTCTGCTAACTTTTTGCATATTTCAATATCTTGAGGTGTGCAAGTTGGGCTCTTAAATAGTAATGTATCAGAAATGATAGCACCACATAAAAGACCAGCAGCTTCCTTTGAAGGTTTAATGTTTCTCTCAAAGAAACACTTAGCAACTATAGTAGAACTACTTCCAAGAGGTTCATTTCTGAAGAATATTGGGTTACCAGTTTGAATATCAGCTATTCTGTGGTGGTCTACGATTTCAAGGATTTCAGCTTCATCTAAACCGTCTACTGATTGACCTCTTTCATTGTGGTCAACTTGGATAACCTTTTTCTTGTGATTAGAGATTAAGTGGTATCTAGAAATCATACCAACTATTGTACCATCTTCATTAGTAACAGGATAGCTTCTAAATCTAGTTTCTATCATAGTATTTTTAATATCTTCAACTAAGTCATCATTAGAGAATGAAATTAAATTTTCCTTAGCCATAACATAGCTTACTGGAATACTTTGAACTATAAGTCTTGAAGTTGTGAATGAATCATGAGGTGTGCTTATAACAGTAACACCATTTTTCTTAGCTAAATCTATTAAATCATCATTTAAGTTGTAAGAACCAGCAATTATCATTAAAGAAACTTTGATATTTATTAGTTCTTTTTGAATATCACTTCTATCTCCAACGATTGCAATATCTCCTTCATCAATTAATTCCTTCATGCTGTCAGGTTGCATAGCTGCAACTGTGATTTTTCCAGGGAAAATTGCATTTTCATCATGAACATATATAGGATTTGCAGATAATGTTTCAATTATATTATTAATCTTTGTAGAGCTTTTTGATAATATAGCATTATCCCATATATCCATATAAGATGAAGTAAGATTTGAGATAGATAGAACTCCAACTAAATGTTCATGTGCATCACAAACTGGTAAAGTTTTTATATTTTTATCTCTCATTATGTTCCAAGCACTTCTTATAGAAGTGGTAGATTTAACAGGAGCAATTACATCAACATTTAAATCTTCAACCTTTAATTTGACAGTTTCTAAATATTCTGGAGCTTTAACATTGAAAGCATCTAAAATATATTGAGTTTCACGATTTACATTTCCTAATCTTACAGGAATTGCTTCAGGACCGTCATTTGTATTAGTTTTGTTTTTAAATTCTGCATAACCATATGCTGCACCTATTGAATCTGAGTCTGGATTTCTATGTCCAGTTACATATATTACGTTTTTCAAAGAAATTTCCTCCTTTTGTATTATAACTACTATTTATTTTAAAGCCAATCTTATTAATTGTAAAGTTAATAATAGGTGCATAAAAAATAATTATATAAATATAAATAAGTATAGAATTAAAAAGTGTGGGGGGAAAAGCTGTGTTACTTGGACATAGCAGTAAGGAAGCGGAAAAATTAATAAAACAGCATGGATTAAATGAACTTAAGCATAAAAAGAAAAAGTCAGCTTTTATTATTTTTTTATCTCAGTTTAATGATTTTATGGTTTGGGTACTTATTGGTGCCACAATAATTTCTGGACTTATGGGAGATAAAGCTGATGCTATAACTATTCTAATAATAATTATTATCAATGGGTTATTAGGATTTATACAAGAATATAGAACTGAAAAGTCATTAGATGCATTAAAGGAATTAGCAGCTCCTACTTGCAAGGTTTATAGAGATGGCAAAATTACAGTTATTAATTCTTTGTTTTTAACAATTGATGATATAGTAGTACTTGAAGCTGGTGATAGGATACCTGCGGATGGCATTTTTTTAGAAACATCTAATATAGTTATTGATGAGTCATTATTAACTGGAGAATCTGTTGGAATAAATAAGGATTCACTAAAGAATAATGAAGGATATATGGGAACAACTATGCTGAAAGGAAGAGGTATATTTAAGGTTGAGAGTATTGGAATGAATACTAAAATGGGGAAGATTGCAAATCTATTAGATGAAATTAAGGATGAAAAATCTCCACTAAAGGAAAGACTTGAGGGATTAGGAAAAATACTTATCATTCTATGTCTAATAGTTTGTGCAATGGTAACTATAATTGGAATTGTTAGAGGAAATGATTTTACAGAGATGTTTTTACTTGGAGTTAGTCTTGCAGTTGCTGCTATTCCAGAAGGACTTGCAGCAATTGTAACAGTGAGCCTAGCATTAGGAGTATCTAGAATGCTAAAAAAAGATGCATTAGTTCGTAAACTTCCAGCTGTTGAAACACTAGGCTGTACATCAGTAATTTGTTCTGATAAAACAGGTACATTAACACAGAATAAAATGACTGTAAAGGAAGTCTATTTTAATGGAAGAGTAAAAAATGTAGAAGAAGACAAATTAGGTGATTTACAAATACTAAAAAAGGCTCTAGTATATTGCAATGACTGTAATTATGATTTTAAGAGCGATAATATAGATAAGGCTTTAAATGGAGATCCTACAGAGACGGCATTAATAAAGTTATTTTTTAAGGATGTAAAGGAATTAGAAGCTTTTATTAAAAGAGGAAAGAGACTTTATGATGTACCTTTTGATTCTAATAGAAAGATGATGTCTGTAATTATTAAAGAAGATACAATTGAAAGAGCATATGTTAAGGGTGCACCTGAAAAGATTCTTGGAAAATGTAAATATATTATTGAAAATAACATAGTTAAACCTTTTACTAATCAGAGGAAGAAGCAGATTAATTCATTTGTAGAAGCTATGTCAGCTAGAGCACTTAGATGTATTGCAGCAGCCTACAAGGAAAAAGAAATTAAAAAAAATGAAAGTATAGAAGAAGAACTGATATTTATTGGTTTTGTAGGCAGTATTGACCCACCAAGAAAGGAAGCAAGAGAAGCAGTAGTCAAGTGTAAAAATGCTGGTATAATACCAGTAATGATTACAGGAGACCATAAAAACACAGCTCTAGCTATAGCAAAAGCATTAAGTATTTGTAGTAGTGATAGTCAGGTTATTACTGGGGAAGAAATCAATAAATTAACTGATGAAGCTCTTGAAAGCAAGGCTACTAACATAAGAGTATTTGCCAGAGTTTCGCCAGAGGATAAACTAAAAATAGTAAGAGCTTTTAAAAATAAGGATAATGTAGTAGCAATGACTGGAGATGGGGTTAATGACGCACCAGCTATTAAAGAGGCTGATATAGGAATATCTATGGGGATTTCAGGGACAGATGTAACCAAAGAGGCAGCTGATATGATACTTATGGACGATAATTTTTCCACAATTGTATCAGCAGTAGAAGAGGGAAGAGTAATATATGATAACATAAGAAAATTTATTAGATATTTATTATCGTGTAATCTTGGAGAAGTTCTAACTATGTTTTTAGCTACTCTTTTTGCGCTTCCAACTCCACTTCTTCCTATACAGATATTGCTTATAAATCTTGCAACTGATGGTCTCCCAGCAATTGCTCTTGGAGTAGATCCACCAGATAGTGATATAATGCGTCTTAAGCCTAGAGAAAGAAGAGAAGGAATATTTTCAGGAGGATTAGTTGAAAAGATAACAATAAGAGGAAGCTTAATTGGAATCTGTACTTTATTATCATTTATAGTATCTAGATTATATGGTGCAAATTTAGAAGGATGCAGAACAATTGCACTAGCTACATTAATTTTATCTCAGCTTTTTCATGTTTTTGAGTGCAGGTCAGAAAGACATTCAATTTTTGAGATAAGGATATTTACTAATAAATATCTACTTGGAGCAGTTTTTATATCTATAATAATGCTTTTAATGGTTTTATATGTACCATTTTTTCAAGCAATATTTCATACAATGGCACTTCAATTAAAGGATTGGCTTATAGTACTTGCGTTTTCTGGTACAATATTCTTTATTAATAGTTTATATCTTTATATTAAGAGGAATGGAAATAAAAAAATGCTGTAAAGTAATTTTACAGCATTTTTAACGTTGGTATCTCATTTTTTGTTGTCTTGCTTTCTTTAATTGAGAATGATCAAAAGGCATTAAATCACGTTTGTTTGTAAGGTTTAAGATATTTTGAACTTCAATAACATCTGAATCCTTCTTGCCTTTAACTCCTTTTAATCCCATTATCATTATTTTATGTCCCATACTTATAGGAATAAATTCTATTTTCTTAAACCATCTCTTCTTTTTATATCTGGCTTTTACTACACCTTTACTTACATCTGATTTAATAACTATATCAACGACAAGTTTTTTTAAAATTATGTAATTTTTATCAGTAATTTTAATAGATAATACAGTACCAGAAGCACTAGTAATTCTATCACCATATTTTTCTAAGTATGCATCTTTTAAGTTACTACTTATCTTATCTTTAAAGCCCATATTCATAACTCCTTCTTACAAATCTACATAAAATATTATAACATAGATTAACTTTTTGTAAATAATATATTATGTAATAGCTTGACATTAGCTTGAGTAATCGATAACATTAAATTAGTATATTTTGCTGTTTATACGAAATAAGGGGAGATAGGAAATGGGAAAAATTAATTTATTAGGAAAAGAATTAGTTATAAATGATGGTATTGAAAGAAGTAATGAGGTTAGAAGTATTTATTTTGAATATGCTAGTCAGTGTAAAAAGAAATTTATTGATGAATATAGGCTAACATATAAGAGTATTAGAGAAGTATGTGATGGCGTAATAGACTTAGGTTTAAGGATGATAGACGAGGGTGTGGATAAAGCTGTTAAATACTTAATTGAAAAGATGGTTTATACTGTAGATAGCGATACATTTTTTGGAGAATATTATGCAAAGTATAATACATGGGAAGAGAATTGCAATACTATTATTAGTGAACTTAATGAAATTTTAGCTAAAGAGCTTGATACAGATAAACTGCAGGGAATTTTTGAAAATCCTAAATATATTCAAGCCTTTGCAGAGAATATTTACTGTGCGATATTTGATATGAATATGGCACTTATAGCTGCTTTATCTGAAAATAGTGATGAGAATTATAAATATGTTTCAGATAAAGATATTGCAAAGACACAGGCGATTTATAATAATATGTCAATAATTCCAGATAAAGAGGGAGCATTATTTCAGATAATTCAATTAAATCCTTACGATAAGACAGTTTATATGTTTGCTTTACAGCATGGTATTGGTGACAAACAGGAAATTATAGATACAGCACATTTCTTTTTTGTTGATATAAGTGAAAATTTCAACAATGAACTTAAAGATATTTATAACGAAGTGGATAAGTCATCAGAAGAAAGTATATTGTCAGTAAAAGAAAAATTACAGTTTTTAATGGGAAAATATTATATAGATAAATCAGAATACTTAAATAAAATAGAAGAGGATTGGAATGAATTTGATAAAAAGGCTCGTACTTATAAGGATAAGGTATATGCAACAAGAGAAGAAAAAGAGAAGGCTTGTAAGGATGAGGATACATTAAAGGTTAAATTTGAAAATATAGAAGAACTATCTCTAGAGGCTTTAAAGGAATTATTACTTGAAATAAATAAAGAAGATTATGATGAAGAGATTAAGGCTTCATATTTAGAAAAACTACAATTACAAATTCAAGAAAGTCAAATGGCTAGACTTTGCGATTCATATAAAGAAAAATCTTTAGTTGAGTTAACTGTAATACTTGGAAAAATAGTTGCAAGTAATTTTGATTTTGAAATAGTTAGTAAGTATTATAAAATTATAAAAGATAGAATAGTAGACTTAAAGTTAAATGAGAAGTATTGGATTTATGATAAATATGTGAGTGATTTAGAATATATATCAAAGGGAAAAGCTAAGCTACAGGCAGTATATGAAGAAAATAAGGCAAATCCAAATGATTTTATAGAATATTCAAAAAATGAAAAATTAATTAAAATGAATGAAGAATGTAGTGAAAGATTTAGTGAATTTGATGGTAAATCAGCAGAAATAATCTTTTTAAATTATAATGATATATTTATGATAACTGATGATAGTATATACTTTGAAGATTCAAAAATAGAGCTTCAAAATGTAGTGGATATTTATGGCGGTTCAAGTGATATAATAAATATTACATCTATAAATCAAAAGGATTTACAAATAAAAATACATGGAAATATCGCTCAAAAATTATCTGAAAATATACTAAATATGATTAGAGATATTTTATCAGGATTTAAATATTTACCTAGTGAGTTATATGACATTAATTTAGATGTTTTATCTCAAAATGAAATAGAAAGAGCGATTAGCGAAAAGGCTGATTTAGCTGCTAAATGCAAGAATATGGATAAATATTCTGTGAGTGGACTTAAGGTATTAGAAGAAGAAATTAGTAAACATAACTATTTAGAAGCGATAAAAGAATTATTCATTAAAAAAATTCAAGATAGAACTAACTATTTAGTTTTAGAAGAAAAATGTAAAGATATTGAGCGTATGACGTTAGAGGAATTAGTTGCATTAGATGGTCAAATTAAAGAATTTGAATGTAATAATAATATTAAAGAAGGATATTTAAATAAAATAGAATTTTATATTCAAAAAATAAAGTCACATGATACTATAGATTTAATAACAAAATTTAATAGACAAAATAGGAAGTATATAAGTGATAAGCTGTATATAAATAATGGAAATGAGAAATTTATTAATATATTTAATAAATGTGTAAAAACAGAAATATATAGTAAGAAATATGAAGTTCCATTAATGCTATTAATATATAATAATAACTTTATCGCAATTACAGATAAGACAATATACTGTAATGATAAAAGTATTGAAATTAAAAATATTAAAAAAATTGTTGGAGAAAAGCTATTATTCATAGGAAGCATAATAATAGAAGCAGATGATTCGACAAAGTTAAGTATTCAATCGGATAAAAATACAGTTCAAAAGGATGCAGAGCTATTAAATAATTTTGTTAAATTATTGTTAGCATAAATTATGCAAAAAAGCAAACGACATTGTTGTTTGCTTTTTTGTTTGCAGATAAATTTATTGTTTATTTATATCATATAATCCATCAAGAGTTAAGAGATAACCAAGCTCGGGATAGTCTTCAAAAAGACCAATTATATATATAGTATAGAAGGTATTGCTATCTAAATCTATATTATTAATAAATTTTTTGTAAGATGAATTCATATTTTGAGTAAGCATAAAGTCATAGAGAGCGGGTGAAAGTGAATAATAATTAGTGTTTTCCAAGTATTCAACCTGATTGAATAATATATCTTCATTAGGTAGTTCTAATGAGAGTAGTGGAGAGTCTGGTGAAAAATTTATAAATCTAATATGTGCAGAATTTGGAGTGCTTTTTGTAGTGAATTGGTCTCTAAGACTAAATAATTCTAAGTTATCATTTGATAGAATAGCACAGACTGTTATTATTAAGTATGGAAGAACATCAATATCTTGTTTTAAAATAGGAGAATCATAGCTACCATGCTTATATATTTCAAAGTTATATTTTCCGGGAGTTAGTTTCTTATAGCTACTAATTTCAGAAAAATTTAAATTGCTTATAATAAGAGAGCCATTAATATATATATCTACGCTTGGAGCATTGGCAGATGCATGAAAAAAGCGGATATAGCTATCTAATTCAGGTATGGAATTATCATACAATATTATTCATCCTCCTTGTTACAGTATTTTATAGATAATTTTATTATTCTTCTTATAATAAGCTTTGAAATGGGAGAAGGAATATTATAAGAATTAAGAAGAATAAAGGTTCCAGGATAGTTAAGTTCAATTTTATTATATATAGTATCTATATTTTCATTTATGTTCCTAGCTAAATCAGTGCTTTCATCTAAGTCTAAATCAAGTTCTCTTAAGGAATTAAGAATTCTACTACCCATATTTGAAGGGACTTTTTTTATAGGTTTATTATAAGAATATAAGGTATCTTTTTTTGTTTCATCAGGATATTGTTCATTTGTGGTTTCGTTCCTACTAGTTAAGGGAGGAAGCATAAAAGGATTTCCTAAAATACTTTTCATTTGATTAAAGGGAGTAAAATTTAAATCATTATTAAACATAATTTATTCTCCAAGCAAAAGTAATTATTAAAGAATATGTTTATTTATTGATTAATAGAACAAAAGCAAATTAAAAGAATAATATATATTGGAGGGAGTTTTATGAGTAATGAAGAACTTTTTGCTGGCATAGATTCTCTTGTGTATACCTTAAATAATAAGAAGGTTAAAAGTATAAATTTTGATAATGCTGCTACAACTCCACCCTTAAAATGTGTATTAGATGAAATAGTAGGATTAAGTAATTATTATGCTTCCATAGGAAGAGGGGTAGGACAAAAAGCAGAAATAACAACTAGGCTATATAATATGTCAAGAGAATATTTATTAAATTATTTTAATGTAAAAGAAAAGGAAAAATATACAGTTGTTTATGTTGCTAATACTACAGATGGAATTAATAAATTATCAAGAATATTGATAAAGAGTAAAAAAGATATGGTTTTGTCAACACGTATGGAGCATCATTCTAATGATTTGCCTTGGAGGAAGGTGTGTAATGTCGAATATGTTGAAGTAGATGAAAAAGGCAGATTATTAATTGATGATTTAGAATATAAATTATTGAAATATAAAGATAGGATAAAATATGTTACTGTAACAGGAGCATCTAATGTTACTGGATATAAGAATGATATTCACAATATTGCTAAAGTTGTCCACAGTTATGGAGCTAAATTGATAGTAGATGGTGCACAATTAGTTCCACATGTCCATGTGGATATATCTGGTAGTTCAAAGGATGAGCAAATTGATTTTTTAGTTTTTTCAGCTCATAAATTATATGCTCCTTTTGGTGCAGGTGCTATTATTGGTCTTAAAGAGGAATTTAATAATACTATATTTGATAATCAAGGTGGAGGAACTGTTAGCATTGTAAATGATAAAAGTGTTACTTATCTTGATTCTCCAGAAAGAAATGAAGCTGGAACACCTAACTTTTTTGGAGTTATAGCGATGGTAACCGCACTTAAAAAAATAGAAAGTTTAGATTTAAAACTGTTAGAAAAAGAGGAAAAGTTATTAAAAAAGAAACTAATTGATGGTCTAAGAAAAATTCCTAAAGTAAGAATATATGGTGATTATGACAATATTGAGGATTCGCTTGGAATAACTGTATTTAATATAGATTCTATATATCATGAGAATGTAGCTAATATATTAGCTAAAAATTATGGTATAGCTGTAAGACAGGGATGGTTTTGTGCACATCCGTATTGTAGAAGGCTTATGCATCTAACGGAAAAGGCAGCTAATGCATTTATTCATGATGTAAAAGCAAGAATGCCGGGAATGATAAGAGTAAGCTTTGGAATTTATAATAATGAAAGAGAAGTTGAAACTTTTTTAAATGCAATAAATGAAATTTCAAGGTTTTATGGATAAAATTTAAAAAGAGAGGAAATAATAATTAAATTCCTCTCTTTGTATAATTTATTTTGTAAATACTTTAAAATCAGGTAATTCTCCAAGCATTGGCTTAAAGTATTCATATGCTTCTGGAGTAACGTTATTGCCTTCTTTATTAATCCATTCTGTAGGAAAATATTTAACATTATTTGCTATTTTATCAGCTTCAATAAGGAAGAATGAACTCTTATATGGCTTGTTAGATTCTCTTTTTATAGCTACCATCTGACCATTATTTCCTTCCATAGCATATTTTAAGGCTTCATATCCTGTCATAAAAGCTTCATCTATATCTATTTGAGAAGAGCAATGCATTGCACATCTTTGAAGCACACCAAGCTCTAATGCCTTAACTCGAGTAGTGATTTTGGCATCTAAGATTAAGCTTCTGATATAGTTACATACACCGCCTAATTGAGTATGTCCAAATTTATCTTGAGAAACACATTCAAATTCAGATACAAATTTTCCACTTGCATCTCTTATGCCCTCAGAAACTACTATGTATACATGATTATTTTCTTTAAATCTTTTTTCAACATCTTTTAAGAATTGGTCCTTATCAAAGGCAACTTCTGGAAGGTAGATAAAGTCAACAACTGGTTTTCCAAGATATTTAGCTGTACAAGCTGAGGCAGCAAGCCATCCTGTATCTCTTCCCATAGTTTCAAGTATGAATATACCATTATTAGTGTAAACAGATGAGTCTAGATAAGTTTCAAGTACTGAAATTGCAATATATTTAGCTGCACTTGCAAATCCAGGAGTATGGTCTGTATACATTAAATCATTATCTATAGTTTTTGGAATACCAACAAAATTAATATCTAGGTTATTCTCTTTTGCATATTTACCAAGCTTTGCTGTAGTATCCATTGAATCATTTCCACCTATGTAGAAGAAGGTTTTTATATCTAAGTCTTGTAAGATTTCTAAAATTTTATCATATTCTTCAGTTGAGTCTTCAATATTTTTCATTTTATATCTACAAGAACCTAATCCTGATGATGGAGTATATTTAAATTCTTCAAGTTCCTGATTAGTTGTAGAGGATAAATCTATTATGTTCTTATTTAAAATACCTTCAATACCGTTTAATCCTCCGTAAATTTTGTCATAAACTTTGAATTCTTCGTTTGCTTTTATAAGTCCAACAACACTTGAGTTGATAACAGAAGTAGGTCCTCCTGATTGTGCGATTATACAATTTGGCATTATGTACTACACTCCTTTAAATAAAAATATCTATAAATACTATACAATAAAAGAATTATTTAATAAAGAGTTTAATAAAATTAATTAGATGAAAATTTTAAGGTTGTGAAGTTAGATATGGCAATATATGAGGTAATAGGAATTGGAATTTCTCTTGCTATGGATGCACTAGGAATATCCTTAGGTATTGGCTTGAATGGAAATATTAAAAGAAGTGAGAAAATTCAATATATTGTATTGTTTGGTTTTTTTCAATTTTTAATGCTATTTATTGGAGGAAAATGTGGATACTATTTTGATAATTATGTTGTAAGTATATCTGAAAAGTTTGGTGCAGTAGTAATAATCGGAGTAGGAATACTTATGGTTATTGATGGAATTAGAAAAAAGAATAGTTTTAGCTTTGAAAGACAAAAAATAAAATTATTATTAAGTATATCTGTGAGTATTGATGCAGTTGTTATAGGCTTTGCTGTTATGAATCATGTTGGAAAGACAATTAATTTGTTTATGAATGCTACTTTAGTCGGAATAGTTACAGCATTTTTATGTACAGTAGCATTCTTTATATCACGAATTATTAGAAGAATTGATTTTGTATCTAAATTTGCTAATTATTTAGGTGGTATTTTTTTGATTATATTTGGAATAAATATGCTATTATGAGCCTATTTAAAAGTAACTTCACCACTAAAGATACTTTTTATATTGCCATCTTTATCTTGTATAATTAGATTTCCGTCATCATCAATATCTATGCAAGTTACTTTTTCTTTTTTATTTAGGGTAACTATATAAGCATCTTTTTTTAATATTATTGAATTTTCTCTACAAATTTTTAGAGTAGGAGTAAAATCATTTGTATTAACATAATTTAAATATAGCTTTTCAAATTCGCTCAATATATGTGCAAGAAGTTCATTTCTATCATAAGATATATCATTTTCTATTTTTAATGAGGTAGCTGTATCTAGTAAATCATTTGAAAAATTATCCTTTGTTAAATTAACATTAATTCCAATACCAATTATTATGTGGTTAATTCTATCTAAATCACATTTCATTTCAGTTAAGATACCACAAAATTTCTTGTTATTTATATATAAATCGTTAGGCCATTTTATTTGAGCATTAATATTATATTTATTTTTTAGCACACTAATTATAGAAGCAGCTGCTATTTGAGTAAGCTTAGAAGCTTTATAAGGTTCTATAATAGGTTTTAGTATCATAGAAAACCATAGTCCTCCCTTTGGGGATACCCAAGCTCTATCAAATCTTCCATGAGCACCTTCTTGAATTTCAGATATAACAATACTACCATCATTAGCCTTATCAGATAATTCTTTAGCTTTTGTGTTAGTTGAATTTAAGGTGTTGTAATGATAAATAGTATGTGCTATGAAGTTAGTTTTTAAATGCTTCTGTATATTATTTTCAATAATAATATCAGGACAGGAAAGTAGCTTATATCCTTTATTGGATATTCCTTCAATTTCAAATCCTTCACTTTTCAGTGTTTTTATATGCTTCCATATGGCAGAACGGGAAATATTTAGAATTTTACTTATATCTTCACCTGATATATAATCTTTATTAGATTGTAGAAGTTTTAGTATTTCATTTTTCATAGAAAGTACCTACCTTGATAAAAATATTAAAATAAAGTTACAATTATTGAATTTATTAATAATAGATTGTATAATAAAACGAGTTAAAATGCAATAGAATAAATTTTTATAGGGAGGGAATTATGGCGAGAGCAGAACGAAGAAAATCACGTAAGAAAAGTAAGTTGAATGGAAAATTAATTATAGGCTTTATAGTCTTTGAAATATTATTTACATTAGTAACAGCACCGTTTATATTATTATATGGGCCTTTTGAAACGGCTAAGAAGACCTTTTTATCTACAGCTATGAGTTCAATGCACTATAAGTGGCTTGCTACTACTTTTATGGATGAAGCTGAAATAAATGAATATTTGGGAATTACAGCATATCAAGAATCAGATATTAGCAATAAAGATTCTGATAAAGTAAAAATTGAAAACAAAAATGATTATAACAATACTGTAAAATGTTATAAGATACCTGGAAATGCAAAATTTGACGGATATGTTTTAGAAGTGAGCAATCCTAAAAAAGTTAAGGTTGGATATTCATCTAAGCTTGGAAAAGAAGGAGAAAAGACATCAACGATTGCAAAGAACAATAATGCAATTGCAGCAATAAATGGAGGTGCGTTTACAGATGGTAATGCAGATGCAGCTCAGTGGACACAAAATGGAGGAATTCCAGAAGGTACAATAATGACAAATGGAAAAATAATTTTTAATAATTTAAGTATGGATTCAAAAGTGGATCAGATTGCAATTACCAAAGATGGTAGATTACTAATAGGTAAGTGGTCGTTAAATGAATTGATAAATGAACAAGATGTTTCAGAGATAGTAAGCTTTACTCCATCTGTATTAATAGTAAATGGAGAAAAGGTAGTTGCACCTGAAATGGGAACTTCGCCTAAAACATTAATAGGACAGAAAGAAAATGGAAACATTTTATTGGTTGTTTTAGATTCATCTACTGATACTAGAATTAGTGCTACTACAAAGGAAAGTCAAGAACTTATGTATAGACTAGGATGTGTTACAGCAGCTAGTTTAGATGGTGGTAAATCTACTACTATGTATTATAAAGGGGAGATTGTAAATAAACCTAGTAACCCAACTGGTGAGAGAGCAATAGCATCAGCGATAGTTGTATTACCATAAATTAAGGAGAAATGTTATGAATAATGTAAAAAAAATTATAGTATGGGCAATGCTATCCATAATGCTTCAAGTGGCTGGATTATTGTTTTTAGATCAAGTCATATTTAAGGAATCCTATGATATAGATATTCAAGCGGAAGAAATTAAAGGTGAAGTAGTAGAAAAAAATAGAGACATAGATTATGACATACCATATGATGCTAAGGACATTAAAGTATCAGATGATACTAGATACATATCTTATTTTAGAAATGATAAATTGATGCTATTAGATACTAAAAGTTTAAAAGAGAGAGAAATTACTACAGAAAAGGGAAAAGGTATATTAGCTGTAAAATGGATATTAGATGAGGATATACTTGTGATAGTTCAGAAGGAGTTATCAGCAAGTGGTACTGATAAGGTAAATGTAATTAACTATAATGTTAAGTATGATTATGAGCAGGCAGTTACTAAAGCTCCTCTGTGTAATTACTATGAGGGGATGGAGGTTAACGGCTTAGTTCAATCTACCAAAACCAATACTACATATGTCGGCATAAGCAGAACAGGCTTTGGTTCAAGTGTTTATAGAATAGATGTTAATTATAATGCAAATAAAATACTTAACGTTGGACAGCTTAAGGCATTTAAAGCTATGCAAAGAGAAGATATACTTATATACCAAGATTCATTATATGAAACTATAAATGCATCTATAAGTGGTACACCTAAAGATTTAGGTATTATAAATATGAAGAATTATACATTAATAGATGTTGACGATGAAGGTATAATATATTTAGGTAAAGTAGGTTCTGCATCTAATGATGAGATAACAAGTATAGTGTATGGACATATGGATGCAAATTTCTCTACTTGGGCAACAATAGAACTTGATAAACCTAAGAGAGTTAGTGATGTATACATATCATCTAAAAGTGAAATATTAGTAAATGATAGATTAAAAGGCAAAATTATCAATATGATAGATAGTAAAGCACCACAAGTAGAATATAAGGGGCAGTTATTACAATTGACAGAAGGCTTTATTTGTAGCACAGATAATGGTAAAATAATAATGAAGAGCCTAAATGAAGACAATGCTTTAGATAGTCAAAAAAATTAAGAAAGGTTTTTACGAATATGAGGTTAAGAAAAAAATGGTGGGCTAGGCCAGAATTAGAAAGTAGCGATATATTTGTTAATAACCCAAGGGAGCTTAAAGGAAAATGGAAACAGGAGTTTAAAAATAATAATCCAATCCATTTAGAACTCGGATGTGGAAGAGGAGGATTTTTAGTTCAGAAGGCTTTAAAATATCCAAATATAAATCATATAGCAGTTGATTTGAAGGACGAAGTATTAGTCTATGCTTTAAGAAAGGTTAAAGAAGTTGAGCCAGAAATAAAAAATGCTAGGATTGTAGCGCTAAATATTTCATTTATAGCAGATTTATTTGAAAAGGATGAAATAGAAAAGATATATATAAATTTCTGTAATCCTTGGCCTAAGGACAGACATAATAAAAGAAGATTAACACATACTAAGTTTTTAACAGAATATAAAAAGTTTTTAAGAAAGGGGTCGCAAGTTTGGTTTAAAACAGATGATAAAGATTTATTTGAGGCCTCACTTGAGTATTTTAAAGAAAGTGGTTTTAGGTTAGATTTTGTTAGTTATGATTTACATAATTCTGATTTTGAAGATAATGTTATGACAGAATATGAGACAAAATTTACAGCATTAGGAATGAAAACAATGGCATTGATTGCTACTCTTTTGTAGAGTAGCTTTATGCATTTTTAATAATATTAGGAGGGTATATTGTTTATGGATTATAAAAATATAATTGCAAAACTTATAAAGACTAAGGTTGATTTAGAAGAGGAAGCTATTGAAAAATTAATAGAAGTACCACCAAGACCTGAGATGGGGGATTATGCATTTCCATGCTTTCAGCTTGCAAAGGTAATGAGAAAAGCACCTAATATGATAGCTGAGGAATTAAAAAATGAATTAAATCAAGATGGTTTTGAAAAAATAGAAAATTTAGGACCATATGTTAATTTCTTTGTGGATAAAGCTACATTTTCTAAAAATACTATAGAAAAAGTATTATTAGAAGGAGATGAGTATGGAGCATCTAATGTGGGGGAAGGTAAGAATGTTTGTGTTGAATACTCTTCGCCTAATATAGCAAAGCCATTTCATATTGGCCATTTATTTACAACAGCTATAGGTAATGCTTTATATAAGATGTTTAAAAAGGAAGGATATAATGCTATTGGTATAAATCACTTAGGAGACTGGGGAACACAATTTGGTAAGCTTATATCTGCATATCATAGATGGGTTGATGAAGAAGCACTTGAAAATGACCCTATAAAAGAGTTATTAAGAATCTATGTTAAATTCCATGAAGAAGCAGAAAAGGATCCATCTTTAGAAGATGAAGGGAGAGCATATTTTAAGGCTCTTGAAAGTGGAGACAAGGAAGCAGAGGCTTTATGGAAGAGATTTAGAGATTTAAGTTTAAAAGAGTTTGAAAGAGTATATAATATTTTAAATGTAAAGTTTGATTCTTATAATGGGGAAGCATTTTACAATGATAAGATGGATGCTGTAGTTGAGGAATTAAAGCAAAAGGGATTACTTGTAGAAAGTAATGGAGCACAGGTAGTTATGCTTGATGATTACAATATGCCACCATGTATAGTTCTTAAGGCAGATGGAGCATCAATATATGCAACAAGAGATTTAGCTGCTGCTATGTATAGAAAGAAGACATATGATTTTTATAAGAGTATATATGTTGTAGGAACACCACAAGCATTACACTTTAAACAAGTATTCAAGGTACTTGAGCTTGCTGGGCATGAATGGGCAAAGGATTGTAAGCATATTGGATTTGGATTAGTTAAATTTGCTAATGGAGCTTTTTCAACTAGAAAAGGTCAAGTGGTACTTCTTGATGATTTGTTAAGAGAATCTATAGAAAAGACTATGAGTATAATAGAAGAGAAAAATGCAGAGCTTGAAAATAAAGAAGAAGTAGCAAAGAAGGTTGGAGTTGGAGCAGTAGTATTTACATACTTAAAGAACTCAAGAGAAAAGGATATAGTCTTTGATTGGAAAGAGATTTTATCATTTGATGGAGAAACAGGACCTTATGTACAATATGCATATGCAAGAGCAAAGAGTATATTAAGAAGAGCAGGTCAAGTAAATGCAGAAGTTGATTATAGTAAGCTAAATTCAAAGGAAGAATTTGAACTTGTAAAGGTACTTTCAAACTTCAATAATCAAATTCTTTTAGCTCTTGATAAATTAGAACCATCAATTGTTACAAGATATGCGATTGATGTAGCAAAGAGCTTTAATAAGTTCTATACAGTTCATTCAGTTTTAAATTTAGAAGATGAAGTATTAAAGGCAACTAGATTAAAATTAGTAGAAGCATCAGCTCAAGTAATTAAAAATGCGTTGGAATTGATAGGAATAGAGGTAGTTGAAAAAATGTAGCAATTAGGATTGGGGAGGTTGAGAAATGTTTATTAATAAAAATATAAAATATAGAGATATACTTGTACTTGCAATTATAGGTATTATAGGATATAAGCTTATAGATAATTATGAGTCAATATTAGATTTCTTTGGTAATATATTTTCGATAGTTATAGCATTTATATATGCAGCAATATTTGCGTATGTCTTAAACCCAGTAGTTAAAATGCTTGAAAAGAGATGTAAAATGTCAAGAGGAGTAGCAATTTTGACTACATATATACTTGTTACTGGTATTTTAATGGTTATTGGAATATACATTATACCACCAATTATTGATAGTATTGTTGATATATCTAATAATATTCCATCTTATGTGGAGAAAGCACAAAGTTGGATTAATAATATAATAAGTAACGAAGGAATAAATTCATTTATTAAACAAATTGGACTTTTTGATACAATATTAAAACTTTCAAGTGATATAGGAGCTTTTGCTTTAAATTTATTACAAGGTTCAATATCATCTATAGTTTCATTTACTACAAATGTTTTAATGATAATAGTTGGGTATTTAATAGCAGTTTATATGCTATTAGACAAAGAAAATTTATTAAATGAATGTAGGTCAGGAATAATTGTTGTATTCAAGGAAAAATATGGACGTAGAATATTAGAAGTTTTAGCTGTTTATAATAAGATGATTGGCGTATATCTTGGAACAAAGGCATTAGATTCATTTATAATAGGAATTATGGCATTTGTAGGACTTTTGATTTTAGATGTTCCTTATGCTTTATTGATTGCTTTTATAGTAATGGTAACTAATATGATACCTTATATAGGACCGTTCATTGGAGAAGCTGTGGGTGTGTTTATTTCAATATTTGTATCATTTGATTTAGCGATAAAGACATTTATTTTATTATTTATAATTCAACAATTTGATGCATGGTTCTTAGATCCAAAGCTTATAGGAAATAAAGTTGGGGTTAAACCACTAATTTTAATATTTGCAGTTGTTTTAGGTGGAGGATTATTTGGAATATCAGGTATGCTTTTAGCATCACCAACTGCTGCAACAATTAAGTATATTTATGATAAAGCAATGATTAAATTCAAAAATGAACATAAAGAAATTATTGAAGAAATAGAAATAAAGGTTCCACAAAAAAATGTTGAGGTAAGCAATAAAAAGGAAGATAGCAAATAGATTGAAGGCAGTTAATGCCTTCTTTTTTTGATTAAGTTGTTGAAGTGAATGAAGGATAAATGCTATAATGTTATATTAGAGTAAGAGGAAAAGAAGTGATAATGTGATAATAAGGGAAAATACTATAAAAATAGATGAAGGTAGTAAGGAATTTTTTTTAGATAGTGATAATATAAAATCAGCTCCAGAGGAAATGATATTTTTCGATTTGGAGCACTATGTATATAAAAAACCAAAGTGTATTGGGGTTTTTGGGGCATGTATATTTGATAAGGTTAAGAGTGAACTTAGAGTTACTCAATATATGATTGAAAATAAGATTGAAGGAAAGGAAATTCTAACCCTTTCTAAGAAATATTTTGAAATGATGAAAGAAGCAGGGAAGAAGGCTATTGTTACATTTTCAGGCAATAATGATTTTTCGGTAATTAATTATTTGTTCAATAAAAATAACATAGAATATGTATTTAGTGAAGAATTTGAGTTGATTGATATTCAAAAAGAATATGAAAGAGTTATGGATAAGTCTATAGGACTTAAAAGTTTAGAAAAGGACTTTGATATACATAGAGAGTGTGAAGTTATAAGTGGTTCTAATTTAGCCAAAACATTTCAAAAAATAATAAATGATAAGGAATATATAGAGAGAATTCCTAAAGAAAAAATTGAAAAAATTCTTCTATATAATGAACAGGATGTTGTTAGCTTGTATCATATTTTTGTGAATTGGAAAAAATATATTAATAAGTCAAAAGAGGAAAACTGTGAATAATAGCAGTTTTCCTCTTCTTAATTAGATTAAATTTTCTGGATTTAAGCATTTTAATTCATCAAGTACAAATATTCCATCTTTTCTGATTAAGACATCATCAAAGTAAATTTCTCCTCCGCCGTATTCAGGACGTTGAATTAATACTAAATCCCAATGAAGTGCTGAATCATTACCGTTTGGTGCATCTTCATAGCAAGCACCAGGAGTAAAGTGAATTGAACCTGTTATTTTTTCATCAAATAAAGTGTCCTTCATAGGTTCTAGGATGTAAGGATTTACACCTATTGCAAACTCTCCTACAAATCTGGCTCCTTCATCAATATCAAATATTTCATTGATTTTTTCGGTATTATTAGCTGTTGCTTTTATTATTTTACCATCTTTAAAAGTAAGCTGGATATTTTCATAAGTGAAGCCTGAATGAAGTGATGGAGTATTGTAGGTGATAATACCATTTACTGAATCTTTAACAGGTGCTGTATATACCTCACCATCTGGTATATTCATTTCACCAGCACACTTTATTGCAGGAATATCTTTGATTGAAAAGCTAATATCTGTATCCTTTGCAACTAGTCTAACCTTATCTGTTTTGTTCATTAAATCAACTAATTTATCCATAGCCTTTGACATTTTTGAGTAATCAAGGTTACATACATTGAAATAAAAATCTTCAAAAGCTTCGGTACTCATATTGGCAGCTTGAGCCATTGAGTGGTTAGGATATCTTAAGATAACCCATTTAGTTTCATTAACGCGTATTTTCCCATGAACAGGTTCTGCAAAAAGTCTGTTGTAAGCAGAAATTTTTTCAGAAGGTACATCTGTTAATTCTGAAATATTTCCACCTGCTCTTATACCAATATAGGCATCCATATCCTTCATTCTTAGGCTTTCATATTTTGCCATATCATTAAGCTGATTTTCACTACAATTCATAAGAATTTCTCTGTCAACTTCTTTATTTTTTAAGGTAACATAAGGAATTGCCTTTGCTTTATATGTTTCTTTAACTAATTCCTTAACTAAGTCAAGACAATCTCCAATACCTTCTATAAGTACTTTTTCTCCTTCTTTTAAGTTACATGAATAATTAACTAAGTTGTTTGCTAACTGTATAATTCTTGAATCCTTCATTTTGAGCATGCCTCCTAATTTTTATAATTAATAGTATATCATTAAAGGAAAAAATATCAAAGGGGGCGAAATATTTAAGGGTATAAATTTTATAAGAGGGGTTACAATGAAAAAACAATTAGTAATTGATATGTCAGACTTAGATATGGAGGGAGATATTCTTGATGTAGCTAAAGAAAATACTGGAATAATTTATGATATTTCAAAGGAAATAGAACAAGAAATATCTGTAGACTATGTTGAAGATGAGAGTAGAAGATTACTTAAGGGAAGAAAATATGATATATGCACTATGTTTTTTAATTTAAATAATCTATACTTTAATTGGGAAAGGGAAAGACTGTTAAGGGATATAACTAAGTATATTAAAAATAATGGGAAGATATATGTTTGGGATATAAATAAGAAAAGAATGCAGATAGTAAGAGATAAAATTAATATAATAACCAGTTTTAACAGTATAAAACAAGGGGAGATAGTAAATAATAATTTATTTAGTAGTTGTAATTATGATAAAATTTTAGAAATAATGAAAAAATATTTTATAATTAAAGAGGCAAAAACATGGCAAGATATGTTTTTTATTGAAGGAAGGATGGGAAAAATAAAAGATGAAAGTATTGTTGACTGCACTGAACTCAAAATATATCCACAGTAATTTAGCTGTTAGGTATTTAAAAGCTTTTACTAAGGATTTAGATTATGAATGTAAAATAAGGGAGTTCACTATAAATGATAGAGAAGAAAGAATATTAAAGGAGATAATCGAGGAAAAGCCAAATATTGTAGCATTTTCAGTCTATATATGGAATATTGAACAAATTAAGAGACTTGCTAATCTTATAAAGACAGTAAATTCTAATATTGAGATTGTTTATGGGGGACCGGAAGTAAGTTATGATAGCAAGGTGTTTCTAGAAAGTAATCCTGGCGAATATGTAGTTGAAGGGGAGGGAGAACATACTTATAGAGAGTTTATATTATATAAATTAGGTAAATATGATTTAAAAGAAATTAGAGGCTTATATTATAAACAAGAAGGTATGGTTCAATTTAATGGAAATAGACCAGCTATGAATATGGATGATATAGTTTTTCCTTATGAAGAGGATGAGGAATTAGAAAATAAAATAGTATATTATGAAGGGAGTAGAGGGTGTCCGTTTAATTGTAAATATTGTTTATCATCTACAAGTCATGGGGTTAGATTTCATAAATTAGAAAGAATTAAACAGGAATTACAATACTTTATTAACAAAAAAGTTAAAATAGTAAAGTTTGTGGATAGAACCTTTAACTGTAATCCTAAATATGCAATGGAGATATGGAAGTATTTGATTGAGTCAAAAACAAAAACTAAGTTTCACTTTGAAATATCAGCAGATATTCTCACAGAGCAAGAGATTGAACTATTAAAAAAAGCACCAAAAGATATGTTCCAATTTGAAGTTGGAGTACAAACAACTAATGATGATGTGCTAAAAAATATAAACAGATTTGTAAATTTTGAACATATTAAAGAAAAAGTTGTTGAATTATCTAAGATAAAAAATATAAAACAGCATTTAGATTTAATAGCTGGATTACCTGGAGAAAATTATGAATCATTTAAGAAGTCATTTAATGATGTATATTCAATAAAGCCAGAAGAGATACAGCTTGGCTTTTTAAAATTATTAAAGGGTTCACAAATGATGGAAGAGGCAGATAGGTATTCAATGAAGTATTCAAAATATCCACCTTATGAAATATTATCTACAGATTGTCTTTCTTATGAGGAAGTAATCAAACTAAAGAAGGTAGAAGCTATGGTAGATAAATATTACAATAGTCAGAAGTTTAATACTATATTAAGTTTTTTTGTTAATAAATATAATAAACCATTTGATTTTTATATAGAGCTTGGTGATTTTTTTGAAAAGAAAGGGTATTTCGATAAGAATATAGGAAATACAGAATATTATAGAGTATTTATCGATTTTAATAATGAGGTGCTAAAGGGTAATGAGGAATATTTAAGAGATATAATAAGGTATGATTATTTAAGATTTAATAAAAAAAGAGGTATACCAGAATTTATTAAGTATAAAGTATCAAAGGAGGTTGAAGAGAAGATAAAAGAAAAGTACAGAGACAAGTATTCGTTTAGAGAATATAGCATAGAAAAATTTAATATTGATGTTGAAGAGTATATAAAAATCAATATTGTAAAAACTATTGATGTGTATTATTTAGTCGATAATGAAAATTCAATGGTTAGAGTATTGTTGTAATAAATAAAAAATAGTTGAAAAGATAGTTAACTTTGTGTATAATTATTAAGTATAAAGTAATTAATACTATATAAAGCATTAATTCATATTTTATTCATAATATTAATACTTTGTTTATATTTTAGCAAAAGGTGGTGATATCTTGGCACTAGAGGCAATAAACCAAATTAAAAGCACAGAGGCAGAAGCTGATGAAATGATTAAAAAGGCAAAAGCTGATGCTAAAGAAATTGTTCAAAAGGCTACCGAAGAAGCTGAAGAGCAGTACAGCCAAATCTTAATTAAAGCTAAGGAAAAATGTAACTCTTTGATTGAAAAGGCTATTTCTGAAGGAAATGAAAAGGCAAAGCCTATAATTTCTAAAGGAGAATCAGAAGCGAAAGAAATCTTAAATATCTCAAAGAGTAAGAAAGATAGTGCTGTAAATTTAGTTATTGAGAGGATAGTGAAGGTAAATGGCAATAGTTAAAATGAACAAATTCACTTTACTAGCATTTGAATCTCAAAAAGCAAAACTTTTGGAAAAATTACAAGGATTTGCAGAAGTTGAGTTTGTAAATTTGCAAAGAGATGAAGTTATTGAAAATAATGAAGAATTTGCAGATTTACAAAAGGACAATTCAGGTTCAGAATATGCTGGATGTGAAGAAAAATTGTCTACAATTAAATCTACTCTTCAATTTTTACAAGAGTACGTAACTTCTAAATCTGGAATAAAGGCTTTAAAGGAAGGAAAGAAGGAAGTAACCTTTAGTGAAATTGAAAACATTGCTCTTAATACTGATTGGAATTCAATCTGTGAAAAGTACAAGGCAAAAGAAGATGAAATACTTAGTTTAGAACATACTGAATCTAAACTTCAAACAGAAATTGATTCTTTAATACCTTGGAAGGAGTTAGATGTTTCATTTAAGGATTTAAATTCTATTAAGATACCTCACTTTTTAGGTAGTATTCCAAAGGTAAATGAAGAAACATTAAAATCTGAGTTTACAGAGGATTACTTAGAAATTATTTCTAGTAACAATCAAGATTTATTCTTTTTACTAATATGTAATGAGGATGAAAAAGAGGAAGTAACAGAAAAATTAAGAGGAATTGGTTTTAGTCAATTTAAAACAGACTTTGAAGATGTGCCAATAAATATTATTCATAATAACTTGGATAGTATTGAAAAGATTAAGGCAGAGATTCATATGATTAAAGAAAATTTAGCGGGAGAAGAGAAGGATAAAGAGATTATAGAGATTGTTTCTGAATATTATGAAAACATAATAATCAGAAAAACAGCATCATCAAATTTCTTAAAAACGGAAAACATTTCAGTTATACAGGGATGGATTCCAGAAGAAGAAAAGGATAATCTATCTTCTTTAGTTACTGAAGTTCTTGGAGAAAATTATGACCTTACATTTGAAGATGTTAAGGAAGAGGAAATCGAAGATGTACCAGTTAAGTTAAAGAATAATGAATTTAACAGTGCATTTGAGGATATAACTCAAATGTTTAGTACTCCAAGATATGATGAAATTGATCCAACACCACTTCTTGCACCGTTTTATTTAGCATTTTTTGGAATGATGGTTGCAGACGTTGGATATGGTTTATTATTACTTATAGGTTCAGCAATTGTTTTAAAAACATTTAAACTTGATGAAGGAACAAGAAAATTTATAAAGTTCTTCTTCTATTTAAGTTTTGGTATTATAGGCTTTGGTATAGTATATGGTGCTTTCTTTGGAGATGCACTTCAAAGGTTAGGTATTGAATTACCATATCCGTATATTGATACTAATAAGGATATAACAACTATACTTATAGTAGCAGTTGTATTTGGAGCAATACAAATATTCTTTGGACTTGGAATCAAAGCATATATGCTTATTAGAGTAGGTAAGATAAAAGATGCATTTTATGATGTTGGTTCATGGGTTATTACTCTTATATCAGCAGGATTAGTTTTAGGTGGTGGTGCACTTGGATTGCCAGAGATAGCTAGTAATATAGCTGTTGGAACTATGATTTTTGGTATGTTAGTAATAGTTTTAACAAATGGAAGACAGGCAGGCTCAGTTGGAGCTAGATTAGGTCAAGGTGCATATGCTTTATATGGAATAACTTCATATGTTGGAGATTTAGTTTCATATACAAGATTAATGGCATTAGGTCTTGCAGGTGGTTCACTTGCTGGAGCATTCAACTTAATTGCAGGAATGATTCCAGGAGTTGCAGCAATAATATTTGTACCAATAATATTAATTTTTGGTCATATATTTAACCTTGCATTATCATTATTAGGTGCTTATGTTCACACTTGTAGATTACAATATGTTGAATATTTTGGTAAATTCTATGAAGGTGGAGGAAGAAGTTTTGCACCATTTAAATCAGAAACAAAATACGTTAATTTAAAAAAAGAAAATAAATAGTTAGCTAGGAGGAAATATTAATGGAGACACTAAGTTGGTTAAAAGTTTTTATGGAAAATAACGGAGGATTCGTATTTGGGTGCTTAGGAGTTGCACTTGCAGTTGCATTATCAGGTATCGGTTCAGCAAAGGGAGTTGGTATCGCAGGTCAAGCAGTTTCAGGATTACTTACAGAACAACCAGAAAAGTTTGGTAAAGCTTTAATTCTTGAATTATTACCAGGTACACAAGGTTTATATGGATTCGTTGTAGGTCTTATGATTATGTTTGGTTTAAGCACTGATACTTCAGTTACTCAAGGTTTATACTTATTATTTGCTTCATTACCAGTTGGTATAGCAGGTTTATTCTCAGGTATAGCACAAGGTAAAGCAGCAGCATCTTCAGTTGCAATATTAGCTAAGAAGCCAGAACACAACACAAAGGGTATCGTTTTAACTGCCATGGTTGAAACTTATGCATTATTAGGATTTGTTACATCATTATTATTAGTAGTTCAAATGTTTTAGTTAATAGAATAAAGTTCTAAGATTGGAGTTGTGGCTTATGTCAAATGTAAGTAATTTGACTTCTAAAATTCGTAAGGATGCAGAAGAAAATAGAGACAGAATCATATCTGAAGCTAATGAACAAAAAGCAAAGATTTTAGAAAAAAGAAACAATCAAGCTAAAGCATTAGAAGAAGAGATGGTACAAAAGGCTGAGGCAGAAGCTCAAACACGAAAAGAGAGAGTTATATCAGGGGCTGAGCTTCAAGCTAGAAATGAAAAATTAAAAGCAAAACAAATAATTATTAAAGAGATTTTCGAAAGTAGTGTTAAAGCTTTAAGTGATTTAGATGATGATAAATATAAAGCATTTATAAAAGATAGTATTTTATCATTAGATATAGTTGGTGATGAAGTTTTAATATTAAATGAAAAAGGTTTGAAAATAATTGATGCTTCAGTACTTTCAGAGATAAATAATGAACTTGCTTCAAAGGGTAAGAAGGGAGCAATAACTTTAAGTAATGAAAGGGGAAGCTTCCAAGGTGGATTTATTCTAGAAAAGGATGGTATCCAAATAAATAATACATTTGAAGCTCTAGTAAATTCTTTAAAAGAAGAGTTAGAATTTGAAGTGGCAAAGAAATTATTTAATTAAGGAGGTTAAATATGGATGTTATGCAGTTTACTCAAGTCATTCCAAGACTTAGAGTATTAGAAACCAGACTCCTTGATAAGACAAAGATTGACAGAATGATTGATTCAGCATCAGCAGAGGATGCACTTAAAGTACTTCAAGAATCAGAATATGCCAATGTTATGTCAAATGTGAAGAGAGCAGAGGATTATGAAGAAATATTAAGCACTGAGCTTAAGAGAATCTATTCTGAGGTTTATAGTATGACACCTTCAAAGCCTCTAGTTGACGTTATGAGTATTAAATATGATTATCATAATGTTAAGGTAATATTAAAAGGAATATTTTTAAAGAAAGATTTTTCAGATATATTAATTCCAGTTGGAAAGTATGATGCAAAGAAATTAAAGGTTATTATTGAAAATAATACTTTAGTTGATTTAAATCCTATTATGAGAGCTTCAGTTGAAGAAGCTATGGAAGATTTTTCAGCCAAAAATGATCCACAAAGAATAGATATTATCTTAGATAAGGCAATGTTTGAAGAAATGAAAGCTATAGCTAAGGAGTTAGATGATAAATTTACTGATGAATATGTTAAAGCAATGATTGATTTAACTAATATAAAAACTCTTCTTAGAGTTAAAAAACAAAATAAAGGAAGAGAATTCCTATTATCAGTAATTATTTCAGGTGGTAATATTGATAAAGAAACTTTATTAGCATTATTAACTGATTCAACCGAGAATATTCCAGGTAAGTTAAGTTATACTAATTATGTAGAAGTCTTAAAAAATGGTGTGGAAAGTTACATAAAGAGTGGTTCTGCAGGATATCTTGAAAAATTAATTGATAACTACATAATGGAAAAGATGAAATCTGCTAAGATGATTTCATTTGGTGGTGAGCCATTACTAGCATATATTTATGCGAAAGAAACTGAAATAAAAGTTATTAGAATAATAATGGTAGGTAAGCTTAACAATATAAACGGAGAAGTAATTAGAGAAAGGCTGCGTGATATATATGTTTAAGAAAATTGGAGTCGTTGGAGACAAAGATTCAGTATTAGCATTTAAAGCATTAGGAATAGATGTTTTTCCAGTTGTCGAAAGTGATGAGGCAAGAAAAACTATTGATAGATTAGCAATGAATAATTACGCAGTTATATTTGTAACAGAACAAGTTGCACAAAATATTGAAGAAACTATTGAAAGATACAATAGAGAAACACTACCAGCAGTAATATTAATTCCAAGTAACCAAGGTACATTAAATATTGGTATGCAAAGAATTAGTGATAATGTAGAAAAAGCTGTAGGTGTAAATATCTTGTAGAAAGGAAGGAAGCAAGTTGAAGACCGGAAAGATTATAAAAGTATCAGGACCTTTAGTTGTTGCTGAAGGAATGGATGAAGCAAATATATATGATGTATGTAAAGTTGGAGAAAAAGGTCTTATCGGTGAAATTATCGAAATGAGAGGCGATAAGGCATCAATTCAGGTTTACGAAGAAACTTCAGGTATTGGACCTGGAGACCCAGTTATAACTACTGGGGAACCACTTAGTGTTGAACTAGGACCAGGACTTATAGAGTCAATGTTCGATGGAATTCAAAGACCACTAGATGCATTTATGGAGGCTGCAAAGTCAAACTTCTTAACAAAGGGTGTATCTGTTCCATCATTAAATAGAACTAAAAAGTGGGATTTTAAAGCTACTGCAAAGGTAGGAGATGTTGTATCAGCAGGTGATATTGTAGGTACAGTTCAAGAAACATCTGTAGTAGAACAAAAGATAATGGTACCTTATGGTATAAGTGGAAAGGTTAAATCAATACAACAAGGTAGTTTTACAGTTACTGATGTAGTATGTGTTGTAGAAACAGAAGAAGGAGATAAGGAAATTACACTAATGCAAAAATGGCCTGTAAGAAAAGGTAGACCATATGCATCAAAGATAAATCCAGATGCTCCAATGACTACAGGACAAAGAGTTATAGATACTTTCTTCCCAGTTGCAAAGGGTGGAGCTGCTGCAGTACCAGGACCATTCGGAGCTGGTAAAACAGTTGTTCAACACCAAATAGCTAAATGGGGAGATGCTGAAATAGTTGTTTATGTTGGATGTGGTGAACGTGGTAACGAAATGACAGACGTTCTTAACGAATTCCCAGAATTAAAAGATCCAAAGACTGGCGAAAGCTTAATGAAGAGAACAGTTCTTATAGCTAATACATCAAATATGCCAGTTGCAGCTAGAGAAGCTTCTATATATACAGGAATTACAATAGCTGAATATTTTAGAGATATGGGATATTCTGTATCAATAATGGCAGATTCAACATCAAGATGGGCAGAAGCCTTAAGAGAAATGTCAGGAAGACTTGAAGAAATGCCAGGTGATGAAGGATATCCAGCATACTTAGGTTCAAGACTTGCTGATTACTATGAAAGAGCAGGTAAGGTTAACTGCTTAGGTAGTGATGGAAGAATAGGAGCAATTACAGCAATCGGTGCCGTATCACCTCCAGGAGGAGATATTTCAGAGCCAGTTACACAATCAACACTTAGAATTGTTAAGGTATTCTGGGGATTAGATGCACAGCTTGCATATCAAAGACACTTCCCATCAATTAACTGGTTAAGCTCATACTCATTATACCAAGATTCAGTTGATGCTTGGATGGATGAAAATGTAGCAAGTGATTGGTCTAAGCTTAGACAAGATTGTATGACATTATTACAAGATGAAGCAAGTTTACAAGAAATCGTAAGACTTGTAGGTATAGATGCTTTATCAGAAAAAGATAGATTAAAGCTTGAAGTAGCTAAGTCAATCAGAGAAGACTATTTACAACAAAATGGTTTCCATGAAATAGATACTTATACTTCACTTACAAAGCAATATAAGATGTTAAGTGTTATTATTCAATTTAGAAATGAAGCTGAAAGAGCACTTGATCAAGGAGTATATTTAAATGAAATACTTGGACTTGAAGAAATAAGAGATAGAATAGCTAGATGTAAATATGTTACAGAAGGTGAATTAGAAAAGATTGATCTTGTTTCTAAGGACCTTAAGGCAGCCATAGATGATTTAATTAATAAGGGAGGGGTACAAGATGCTTAAGGAATACAAGACAGTTACAGAAGTAGTTGGCCCTTTGATGGTTGTTGAAGGTGTTGAAGGCGTTAAGTATGATGAATTAGTAGAAATAGAATTACAAACTGGAGAAAAGAGAAGAGGTAAGGTACTAGAAATTAATGGTTCAAAGGCCATGGTACAAATCTTCGAAGGTTCAACAGGAATAAACTTAAAAGGAACAAAGGCTAAATTCTTAGGAAGACCACTTGAAATTGGTGTTTCAGAAGATATGCTTGGAAGAGTCTTTGATGGAATGGGTAGACCAAATGATAATGGTCCAGATATAATTCCAGAAGAAAGAAGAGATATTAATGGTGAAGCAATTAATCCAGTTGCTAGAGATTTCCCTTCAGAATTTATTCAAACAGGAATATCTGCAATTGATGGATTAAATACTCTAGTTAGAGGACAAAAGCTTCCAGTGTTTTCAGCATCTGGTCTTCCACATGCACAATTAGCTGCTCAAATAGCTAGACAGGCAAAGGTTCTTAATTCAGATTCTAAATTTGCCGTTGTATTTGCAGCTATAGGTATCACATTTGAAGAAGCACAATTCTTCGTAGATGAATTTAAGAAAACAGGAGCTATTGATAGATCTGTTTTATTTATGAATCTTGCATCAGACCCAGCTATCGAAAGAATAGCTACACCAAGAATGGCAGTAACTACAGCTGAATATTTAGCATATGAAAAAGGAATGCATGTTCTTGTAATTATGACTGATATCACAAACTATGCAGAAGCCTTAAGAGAAATTTCTGCAGCAAGAAAAGAAGTACCAGGAAGAAGAGGATATCCAGGATACTTATATACTGACCTTTCAACATTATATGAAAGAGCTGGTAGAATCAGAGGAAAAGAGGGTTCCATTACTCAAATTCCAATACTTACAATGCCTGAAGATGATAAGACACATCCAATTCCAGACTTAACAGGATATATTACAGAAGGACAAATAATTCTTTCAAGAGAACTTTACAAGAAAGGAATTATGCCTCCGATAGATGTTCTACCATCATTATCAAGACTTAAGGATAAGGGTATTGGTAAAGGAAAGACAAGAGAAGACCATGCTGATACAATGAACCAATTATTCTCAGCATATGCTCAAGGTAAGCAGGCAAAAGAATTATCTGCAATCTTAGGAGAATCAGCATTATCTGATACAGATAAGAAGCTTGCAAAATTTGCAGAAGCATTTGAAGCAGAATATGTTTCACAAGGTTTTAATGCAAATAGAACTATTGAAGAAACTCTTAATTTAGGATGGAAGTTATTAAAGATGCTTCCTAAGTCAGAACTTAAGAGAATCAGAGATGAATACCTTGAAAAATATATGCCAAGAGAGGAAGAGTAGTATATGGCAAAGTTAAATGTCAATCCTACCAGAATGGAGCTCAGCAGACTTAAGAAGAGGTTAGTAACATCAACAAGAAGTCATAAATTATTAAAAGATAAGCAAGATGAATTAATGAGGCAATTTATTAATCAAGTTAAGTATAACAATCAATTAAGAAAAGCAGTAGAGGAGGAACTTCAAGGTTCGCTTAAAGATTTCGTTATGGCTAGAGCTGTAATGAGTTCGGAATTTTTAGAAGAAGCTGTTGCTTATCCAAAGGAACACATTAGTGTTGAAGTTGGAGAAAAGAATGTTATGAGTGTTTCAGTACCAGTTATGAAGTTTAAGCGTGAGCTTGAAGGAGATGAAGGTAGCATATATCCATACGGATTTGCTAATACTTCTTCAGAATTAGATGATGCTATAGCAAAATTATATGGCATATTACCAAAGCTATTAGAACTAGCTGAAGTAGAAAAAGCTTGTCAACTTATGGCTGATGAAATTGAAAAAACAAGAAGAAGAGTTAATGCTCTTGAATATATGACAATTCCTCAATTAAAAGAAACAATTAAATACATCAGAATGAAACTTGATGAGAATGAAAGATCTGCTACTACTAGATTAATGAAAGTAAAGAGTATGATTGAACAAAGAGGATAGAAGTTATGGGACTTGGCATTTGGCTAGGTCCTATTTCTATTTAAAAAAAATTGATAAATATAATTATTGATAGTATAATTTATAGGTATAAATGAAATCATAGGTTAGTAAGGAGAATAATATGAATTATGCAATACTTGGAATAATGCCCTTTTTAATAGTTTATATATTTATTCCAATATTAAGAAAAATATTTCTAAAAATAGGATTTACTGATAAACCAACTGATAGAAAGAAACATAATAATCCTAAGCCACTATGTGGGGGGATTGGAATATATGTTGGATTTTTTATAACATATTCGATATTTTTGCATGATAAGGAGGAACAGTTTACTTGGATATTTATCGCATCAACTTTGATTTTGGGGATTGGATTAGTTGATGATTATTATAAAAGTAAAGGTAAGGAATTTCCAATATATCCAAGACTTATAGTTCAGCTTACAGCAGCTTTTATTGTATATAAGTCAGGAATAGTTTTTGAAGGATTTACAAGTCCTTTTAGTGGTACATATATAGTAATACCTACAATAATTCAATTTATTCTAACAATGACATGGATATTTGGAGTTACTACAGTAATAAATTGGTCAGATGGAATGGATGGATTAGCTGGTGGATTGTCTATAATATCAGCCTTAACATTTTTTGTTGCTGCTCTTATACTTGGACAGGAAGTATCAGCAATGACTTCAATAATTTTAGCTGGTGCAATTTTTGGATTCTGGATATATAATAAATATCCAGCCACAGTTTTTATGGGGGATTCTGGTGCAAATTTTATTGGTTTTATACTATCAATAATTGCCTTAGATGGAGCCTTTAAGCAAGCTACTGTGTTAAGTGTTTTTATTCCGATATTAGCACTCGCAGTTCCAATTTTTGATAACATATTTGTTGTCCTTAAGAGATTTTTTAGTGGAAAGCCAGTTTATCAGGCTGATAGAAGTCAAATGCATTATAGATTAGAACAAAAAGGATTAAAAACAAAGGAATGTGTTAACTATATATTAATGATAAGTTTAATATGTAGTTTGATTTCAATAATAATATTATTATTAAATTAATAGGAGGAATGTAGATATGGAAAAGGTAGAAAGTTTTCAATTAGATCATAGAAAGGTAAAAGCACCATACGTTAGAAAATGTTGTGTTTTAAATGGACCAAACGGAGATAAGGTTACAAAGTTTGACTTGAGATTTTTACAGCCTAATCAAGAAGCATTTGGGACAGCAGCAATGCATGGACTTGAGCATTTATTAGCTCACGAACTAAGAACAAGAATGGATAATATTATAGATTTCTCTCCTATGGGATGTAGAACAGGTTTTTATGTAAGTATATTTGGAGATATTGAGCCTTCTGTAATGAAAGAGGCATTAGAAGAATCACTTAAGGCAGTACTTGAAGCAGATGAAATACCAGCAGCTAATGAAATTCAATGTGGAAATTATATGGATTTGTCCTTATTTGGGGCTAAAGAATATGCCAAAAAAGTATTAGCAAAGGGTTTTTCATTAAATATTTATGGTGAATAAGTTAATAATACCTAAATCTGAGGTGTTAAGATACTTAGGTCATAAAAATCAGATTATTAGTGAGAATTTAGATTCATTAGTTGAACAATGTATTGAAGAATGTAAGAAGTTAATAATGCCAAAGTTTATTAAAAGAGAATATAACATTTCCTTTGATAAAGATGGAGTAAATGTTGTAAATACTAATTTAGTTTTTAAAGGTGAGGATATTAAGAAGCACTTACAATATGCAGAAAAAATCGTTTTAATGGCAGCAACCTTAGGAAATGTAATTGAAAAGAAAATAGCCTATTATGAAAAAGTAGATATGACTAAGGCTGTAATTTTAGATTCGTGTGCGACTACAGCAATAGAAGAAGTTTGTGATTTGATAGATATTGATATAAAGAAAGAGGCTCTAAGAAATAATAAGGGAACAACCTTTAGGTATAGTCCAGGATATGGAGATTTGCCTTTAGATGTACAAGGTGATTTGCTAAATACACTTCAAGCAGGTAAAATTATTGGATTAAATGTTTCTGCTCATAATATACTTTTGCCAAGAAAGTCTGTTACAGCAATAATTGGAATAGTTCCTATAGATAAGAATACACAAAAAAGGACTTGCGAGGTATGTGCTAACTATGCAACTTGTAATTTTAGAAAAGAAGGTGTGACTTGTGGTAATTAAGGAATATATTAAAGAAAATATTTTAGTTTTTGATGGTGGAATGGGAAGTGTATTGCAATCAAAAGGTTTGAAGCTTGGACAAAATCCAGATGTCTTAAACATAACTGATAGAGAAAAGATTATAGAAGTACATAAGGAATATATTGAAAGTGGTGCAATGGTAATTACCACAAATACCTTTGGTGCTAATGAATTTAAATTAGAAAAGACACCATACTCGGTTGAAGAGGTAATTGATTCAGCTGTTAAAAATGCAAAGGAAGCTATAGGAGAAAAAGATGTATTAATTGCATTAGATATAGGACCTATAGGTCAACTTTTAGAGCCAATGGGAACTCTTAGCTTTGATAGAGCCTATGAAGTATTTAAAAGACAAGTAATTCAAGGTGTTAAATCAGGTGCTCAATTAGTTATCATAGAAACAATGACTGATTTATATGAAATAAGAGCAGCACTTTTAGCTGTTAAGGAAAATTCTAATCTTCCTGTATTTTGTACTATGTCATTTGAAGAGAGTGGGAGAACATTTACAGGATGTACTCCAGAAAGTATGGCAGTTGTACTTGAAGGGTTAGGAGCAGATGCAGTAGGTATAAATTGTTCTTTAGGACCAGAGGAATTATATCCAATAGTAAAAAGGATAGTAGCAGTATCTAATCTACCAGTTATGACACAGCCTAATGCTGGACTTCCAGTTATAACTCCGGAAGGCGAAACTAAATATGATGTTAATCCAGAACAATTTTCAGATTGGATAGAAAAGTACATAAATGAAGGAGTTAGCATAATTGGTGGTTGTTGTGGGACTACACCTGAATATACTAAAAAACTAAGTGAATTAGCTCAAAAGTATAAAAGAAAGCAAAGAGATGTAGTTAGCTTTGCTTCAATATGTACACCATCCAATTTTTTAAAGATTGATGGTGTTAAGGTAGTGGGAGAAAGAATCAATCCAACAGGTAAGAAACTATTTAAACAAGCTCTTATAAATGATGATATGGATTATATATTAAAGCAGGCTATTGAGCAGGTTGAAGCAGGAGCACATTTACTAGATGTAAATGTAGGATTGCCCGAAATTGATGAAAATTCAATGATGATAAAGGTTGTAAAGGAGATTCAGTCAATAATAGATGTTCCACTTCAAATAGATTCATCTTATCCAGAAGTAATAGAAAGTGGTCTTAGATATTATAATGGTAAGGCCATTGTTAACTCTGTTAATGGTGAAGATGAGGTTTTAGATAGAATACTACCAATAGTTAAAAAATATGGAGCAAGTGTTGTAGGACTTACTTTAGATAAAAGGGGAATACCTAGTACTTGTGAAGAAAGATTTAAATTAGCAGAAAAGATAGTTAATAGAGCTAGTGAATATGGAATAAGTAGGGAAAATGTATTTATCGATTGTTTGGTGCTAACAGCATCAGCTCAACAAGCTGAAGTACAGGAAACCTTAAAGGCTGTTAGAATGGTTAAGGAAAAACTAGGAGTAAAAACACTTCTTGGAGTTTCGAATATATCTTTTGGACTACCATGTAGACAAATTATAAATGAAACATTCTTAGCCTTAGCTCTAGCTAATGGATTAGATTTACCTATAATGAATCCTAATAGTACAGGAATGATGGACGTTATAAATGCTTATAATGTATTGTATAATTATGATAAGGGTTCTGAAAATTACATTTCTAATTATGCAGATATTACTCTTAAGGAAGAGAAGAGAGCTAAGTCGGAAAAGGTAGCGGAATCTAATACAGGTGATATTCAATATATTATTGTAAAAGGATTGAAGGATGAGGCTGCTAAAAAGACAGAAGAGTTATTAGAAGACCATGAAGAATTAGAAATAGTAAATGAATATTTAATACCTGCATTAGATGTAGTTGGTCAAAAATATGAAAAAGGAGAATTATTTTTGCCACAGCTTATTCAATCTGCTGAAACAGTGAAAATGGCATTTGAGGTTATTAAATCAAGAATTAGCAGTAATAGTGATAAGTCAATATCAAAAGGAAAGATTGTTTTAGCTACTGTAAAGGGTGATGTTCATGATATTGGTAAGAATATAGTTAAGGTAATACTTGAAAACTATGGCTATGAAGTTATAGATTTGGGAAAAGATGTTCCTATAGAAACTGTAGTTGAAGTAGCATTTAAGCATAAGGTTAAGTTAGTTGGATTAAGTGCACTTATGACTACAACAATAAAAAGTATGGAAGCAACAATTAAGGCACTTAAGGATAAGGGATATGAAGGCAAAATTTTAGTCGGAGGAGCTGTTCTAACAGAAGAATATGCTAAAATGATAAATGCAGACTTTTATGCAAAGGATGCAAAAGAATCAGCTGAAATAGCTAAAAAGGTTTTTGGAAATTAGGAGGTGTTTTCTATGGAAATAATGTCTTTTAAGGATGAAGATGGAAATAAAATTGATTTTGAAGCTGTAGCTAAAGTTTACTTAGAAAAGCAAGAATATTTAATATTAGCACCACTTGATGAATCAATAGAAGAGGAATATGCTTTTAGAGTAGATATAGTTGATGGTAAAGAGGAATATAATTTAGTTGAAGATGATGAGGAATTCCAACAAGTAAAAAAAGAATATAAAAAGTTACTTTATTAGTAAAGGAAGAGTCATAATGATAGAAGAAATAATTGATATTCTATATGGTAATGGCTTGATTCAAAGTGATTAAGATGTGAGGTAATGGTAGCCCAATTATATGGCTACCATTAATTATATTTTTGTTAAAGTAAAACGATATCATTAGAAACTAATATAGTTATTAAAACAATGTAAATTAAAGCCGTTAAACGATTACTTAATTATGAAATTTGTATTGCATTGAACAAGAAATATGATATAATGTTCTTAAGAAAACATCCTGATGTGTGCGTGTGGCTGCTCATGTTCAACCTACATATGATTTACGGGATTTGCAACAGTAATTGTGGATGTCGGGCTTCATTTACTAGAAGAAGACAGAAGTAATTTGAGCATAACCCACCTGTGAGAAGCAGGTTTGAAATAGCAGTTTAACGGCACATTGGGAATAATAAAAAGCCTCTAATTAACAAGAGGTCTTTTTTGTGTTATATATTTTTATGTAATCGTTAATATAGTATCTATATTAAATTACATATAGATATTAATAAACATTAAGGGGGTAAAGTATGAAAAAAACTAACAAAAAAATAGTATTAAGTTTATTCTTATCTATTTTGGTATTAGTAGGTACTGCATTTTTAGCTTTTGGAACAGTTAATATAGCTAGTGCTGCATCAACTAATACAATTAAAATTCATTATTACAGTGATGGTTATGTTCCATATATTTATTATTGGAATTCAACACCAAATAATATGGAAGTTGCATGGCCAGGAAAGAAAATGTCAGCTGATTCATCAGCAGCAGAGAGTGGATGTTATGTATATGAATTCACTGGTGTTGACAAAATTAACTTCCTTTTCAACAACGGGGGAGCTGAAGGTGAAAAGCAAACAGAAGATCTTACAAGAAATGCTGGTGAATGGTGGTATGACAAAGGTAAATGGTACACTAAAGACCCACGTGGTTCAAATCCACCACAAACTTCAGGAGATTTCAGAGATGAAACAATCTATTTCTTAATGACTACTAGATTCTATAACGGTGATACTAACAATGATACATTCTGTTGGAGAGATGAAGAACTTAAGAATGTAGCTAACAACGATCCAGGATGGAGAGGAGACTTTAAGGGTCTTATCGAAAAGCTTGATTATATTAAAGCTTTAGGATTCTCAGCAATTTGGATTACACCAGTAGTTCAAAATGCTAGTGATATGGATTATCATGGATATCATGCAAATAACTTTAGTAAGGTTGACCCAAGATACGAATCATCAGATTGTACTTATCAAGATTTAATCGATGCTTGTCATGCTAGAGGGATGAAAGTTATTCAAGATATAGTTTTAAATCATAGTGGTAACTGGGGAGAAGAAAATATTTATCCTTTATTTAAGAAGGATAACTCATCACCAGAAGTATTATCAACTGCTGATTGTATGAAGGTAAATGACCCAGAAGGAAAATTACCAAGTGATTATTCATCATTAATACCAAAATTACAATATGAACAAGGTAGATTACCTGCATTAAAGACTGATGCAAAAGATACAGAACATATTTACCATCATGAACAAACTTGTGAATGGGAACAATATAGTGTTCAAACAGGTTCAATGGCTGGTGATTGTGTTGACTTAAATACAGAAAATCCTAAAGTAAGTGAATATTTAAGAGATTGTTATGTTAATTACATCAATATGGGTGTAGATGCATTCAGAATAGATACAGTTAAACATATTTCAAGATTAACATTTAATAACGAGTTCTTACCATACTTCAAAAAAGCAGGTGGAGATTCATTCTTCATGTTTGGTGAATGTTGTGCTCGTTATAGAAATGTATGGAATACTGGTATGCCATGTATTTCAACTCCATTCTTTACTTGGAAGGAAACTGAGCAATATCCTTGGGCAACAAGAGAAGATAGAGAAGCAAGTGTATATAAGCATTGGCAAGATCACTGTACAGTAAATAATGAACCAACTAGTGATAATGCTTTCTTAAATGGAAATGATTATCATACTCCAGATAGAAGTCAATCATCAGGACTTGATATGATTGATTTCCCAATGCACTGGTCATTTAACAATATTGGAGATGCATTTAGACAAGCTTTAGATGGAGATAAATATTATAATGATGCTACTTATAATGTAACTTATGTAGATTCACATGACTATGCTCCAGACTGTGCTCCAGAAAATCAAAGATTTGCTGGTTCTCAAGCAACTTGGGCAGAAAACTTAGACTTAATGTTCACATTCAGAGGAATACCATGTATTTACTATGGTTCTGAAATTGAATTTAAGAAGGGTGAAAATATTGACCCACTTGTAAATGGTAATAAGCTTCCTTATGAAGACTCAGGAAGAGCATATTTTGGAGATCATATACAAGGTACTGTAACTGTTACAGATTTTGGTGAATATAGTAATGCAACAGGAACAATGAAGGATAGCTTAGAATATCCATTAGCACAACACATCAGAAGATTAAATGTTATAAGAAGAAAGATACCCGCACTTGCAAAAGGACAATATTCTACTGAAGGTGTAAATGGTAATATAGCTTATAAGAAGAGATATACAGATTTATCTAATGGCATAGATAGTTTTGTATGTGTATCTATCTCAGGTGGAGCTACATTTAATGGAATTCCAGCAGGAAATTATGTTGATGCAATTACAGGAGATACTATTCAATCATCTGGTTCATTAACAATTCCATCAGTTGGACAAGGTAACATGAGAGTATATGTATTACAAAACCAATATACTTCAACAGGTAAAATCGGAGAAGATGGATTATATTTAAAATAAGGCTCAATTCGTAATAAAAGGGATAAGTAAACCAAGCCTAGTCAAAAATGGGAGGACGACCTTTGAAATTAGAATTTCTAAAGGGTTGTTCTCCTCTTATTAGTAATGGGGAATTTTCTATTTTGTCGAATATATAATGAAATAA
>JALENK010000100.1 GCA_022767515.1 Clostridium sp. | reverse complement strand
ATATTTGTCTAATTATATAGCCTTATTTCATTATATATTCGACAAAATAGAAAATTCCCCATTACTAATAAAAAAGGGAGAACAACCCTTTAGAAATTCTAATTTCAAAGGTCGTCCTCCCATTTTTGACTAAGCTTGGTTTACTTATCCCTTTTATTACGAATTGAGCCTTTTTTAAAGAAAGTCCACTTAGTTTTGATTTATCACTTTTATTACAAATACAGCCCTTATAAAAGAATTAATCCTATAAATACTAAATCTTCTGTATCGACATTTTCAATGCCATGTCCCATTCCATCACCTGTAAAGGTAACATCTCCTGGAAGTACTGTCCTAATCTTTCCATTATCATTATATTGACCTTTTCCTGAAAGAATAAAATAAGTTTCACTTTCATTATGATGTTCATGATATCCAACTGAACATCCAGTTTTTAATGTAATCTTAGCATATAGTCTTGCTTTTCCATTAAACTGTTCTTTATTTAAAAGATGTTTAACTATAGCCTTACCTTTTCCACCTGCTAAGCCTTCAACTTCAACGATGTTTTCATCCTTTATCCCAAGCTCCTCTTCATTATATCCATACTCTGGCTTTTTATATAATGTAGCTTCCTTATCAATAATTTCTGGCTTATATACTTCCTTTGGCCAACAATCCTTTTCTACTTCTTCAATAGCAACTGATATAGAACCTTCACTAGCTCCTATTGAATCTACTAAAGCCTCTGTAACCTTCTTTGCTAAATTTTTCTTCATTTCTTCTGTTCTTCCTGGATACATTTTAATATTAATATGCGGCATATTCTACACTTCCCTTACCATTTTAATTAGTCTTTCCATCTTTACCTTGTCCTTATTTCTAATTCCATCTTCTGTTATGGTTTCTACTCCTGAAGATACATCTATTCCATCTGGACTAACTCTTTCTATCCCCTGCAAAACATTATTTTCATTAATTCCACCTGCAAGAAAAATTCGTTTATCCTTTGGAAGCTGATTAATTAATTGCCAAGCAAAAGTTTCTCCACTTCCTGGGTTTCCACCATCTAGAAGCAAGGTATCAACCTTATATGACTCTGCCTTTATTATATCATCCTTTGTGGTGATTGATACAGCCTTCCATATTTCTTTATCAGTTTTTTGTCTAAGCCTTTCAATAAAATCATTATCTTCATCACCATGAAGCTGAATTACATCTATATCTGCAATCTTTATTACATCTAAAATATCTTCTAACGAATTTTTTCTAAAAACTCCAACAGTTTTTATACTTTTATCTAATTTACTAATTAAGGCTTGGGCTTTAAATCCGTCAATCTTTCTCTTGCTTTCTGCAAAGACAAATCCTATATAGTCTGGCTTTAAAATATTTAATTCTTCGATTTCCTGAGGTAATGTTATCCCACAAATTTTAATCTGCATATCTATTCACCTGCATAGCTTTAAATTCATTCTTAAACTCTTCATTGTCAATGTTTCTCATAAACATTTCACCAACAAGTACAGCATCAACTCCCATTTCTCTCATAGTTTCTAAGTCCTTTACTGTCTTCATTCCACTTTCAGAAACAATTACCCTATCCTTTGGAACATACTTTAATAGCTCCTTTGTAACATCAGTTGTTGTAACAAATGTCTTTAAATCTCTATTATTTATTCCTATAATCTTTCCACCAGTTTCTAAAGCTAAGTCCAATTCTTCCTTATTGTGTACTTCTATTAGTGGTTCTAATTTGAACTTAATACATTCATCATAAAATAGCTTTAGCTTATCCTTAAGCTCTGCTACAATAAGAAGTATCGCTGAAGCTCCAAGAACCTTTGCTTCGTAAATCTGATAAAAATCCACAATAAAATCCTTTCTTAATATAGGAACATCACTTATGGCTCTTACCTTCTTTAAATTTTCATCGCTTCCCTGAAAAAAATCCTCTTCAGTTAATACAGAAAAAGCATCTATCTTTAATTCTCTATAAAGCTTCTCTATTTTTTCAACACTAAAATCAGGTAAAATAATTCCCTTTGAAGGTGATGCCTTCTTATATTCACCAATTACTGAAAGTCCTGGTCTCTTTAATGCACTTATAAATTTATTTTCCTCAGTCTTATCAATAAGTGCCTCTGCCCTCTTCTTCATTTCTTCAAGAGATATTTTATTCTTATGCTCTTCTATTCTCTTTTTCTTTTCAACAACTATTTTATCAAGTATCACAAAAATTCCCCCTAGTTTTGTCTTAATTCATTATATTTTGCAAGTGCCTTCTTGCTATCAATTAACTCTTGAGCCATCTTAACTCCATCCTTAATACTATCTACAACCTTTCCAGCTAAAAGTGCAGCCCCTGCATTTAATACAACTATATCTCTCTTTGGTCCTTTAACACCATTTAATATATCTAATGTAATTTTAGCATTCTCCTCTGGAGTTCCTCCAGCAATGTCCTCAGATTTAGCTATATTTATACCATAATCTTCTGGATTCAATTCATATTTAGTTAGTCTTCCATCTTTTACTTCACATATAACTGATGTTGTAGTTGTAGTTAGTTCATCTAATCCATCATTCCCATGTACAACTACAGCTCTTTCAAGACCTAAATCTAAAAGAACACTTGCAACTGTATCAATTAAGCTTTCATCATATACTCCAAGTAATTGTCCTGTAAGTGGTGCAGGATTTAATAGTGGTCCAAGCATATTAAAAATAGTTCTTACACCAAGTTCTCCTCTTTCTTTGGCAACATTTTTCATTCCACTATTGTATGTTGGTGCAAATAAAAATGCCATACCCTTTTCTTCAATCATCCTTTCTGCCTCTTCTTTTGAATAATCAGTCTTAATGTTTAATGCATTTAATACATCTAAACTTCCACTCTTACTTGAAACTGCTCTATTACCATGCTTTGCTATTTTTACTCCCCCTGCTGCTGTAACAATTGCAACTGTTGTTGAAATGTTAAAGGTACTTCCACCATCTCCACCTGTTCCACAGCAATCTATTAAATGTTCTTTATCCTTTATATCAATCTTTAATGTATGGTCTCTTAAAGCTTTTGCAGCTCCTAATAATTCTTCAGGTGTTTCTCCTTTCTGCTTTAACCCCATTAAGAATCCACCCTTTTGCGCTGATGTAGTTTCTCCAGCCATTATTTGATTCATTACATCCCCTATTTCAGCTTCAGTTAAATTTTCTTTATTTAATAATTTTGCTATTGCTTCTTTAATATTCATTACAAATCCCCTCCACAAAATTTCTAATCATTCTTTTTCCTTTTGGTGTAAATACAGATTCCGGATGGAACTGAAGACCATAAATCTTTTTTGTTTTATGCTTTACAGCCATTATTGTTCTTTCTTCATCGTTAGTTTCAGCTATTATTTGAAGTTCCTTTGGCATACTTGCTCTTTCAATAATCAGTGAATGATATCTCATTACTTGTACTTTTCTTGATATCCCTTCAAATATATCACTTCCCTTTACAGTTATCTCTGAACTCTTACCATGAAAAATTTGTTTTGCTCTCACTATATTAGCACCGTACGCTGCACCAATTGATTGATGTCCAAGACATATTCCAAGAACTGGAATATCATCTCCAAAATTTTTAGCAACCTCAATTGATATACCCGCTTCTTGTGGTGTACAAGGTCCTGGAGATATTACTATTCCATTTGGTTTTAATTCTCTAAGTTCATCTACTGTTATTTCATCATTTCTTACTATTTTTACCTCTGCAAATTCACTTATATATTGGTATAAATTATATGTAAAAGAATCATAATTATCAATTAAAACTATCATCTTAATGCCTCCTTTAAAGCTAATAATTTATTTTGAATTTCCATAAATTCATTTTCTGGAATTGAGTCATAAACTATTCCTGCACCTGCTTGTAAATATGCTCTCTTTCCTTTAAGTACAAATGTTCTTAAGGCTATACACATATCCATATCTCCACCATGTGAGAAATATCCTACAGTACCTGCATAAATATCTCTTTTAACATCTTCTAATTCTTCTATTATTTCCATAGCTCTTATCTTTGGTGCTCCTGAAACTGTTCCTGCTGGAAGACATGCTCCTAAAGCATCAAAAGCAGTCTTATCTTTTCTTATTTTTCCAACCACTTGACTTGTTATGTGCATAACATGTGAAAATCTTTCAACCTTCATAAAGTCTTTAACTTCTACCGTTTTTATTTCACTTACCTTTCCGATATCATTTCTTCCAAGGTCAACAAGCATTACATGCTCTGCTCTTTCTTTTTCATCTGCAAGTAATTCTTCTTCTAACCTTCTATCCTCATCCTCTGTTTCTCCTCTTTTTCTTGTACCTGCAATAGGATTGGTAATTACTTCATCTCCCTTAACTGAAACCAAACTCTCTGGAGAAGAACCAATTACTTGATATTCATCATAATCTAGTAAGAACATATATGGTGAAGGATTTTCTTCTCTTAATCTTCTATATACTTCAAGAGGTGTCATCTCTATATCACAGTACATTCTTTGTGATAATACCACTTGAAATATATCTCCCGACTTAATGTATTCTTTAGCTTTCTCAACATTTTCAATAAACTTCTCTTTGCTTGTTATAAATTTAAAATCAATTTCTTTTCCTTTTTCAATATCATAAAAAGAAAATTTATTATCTAATAATGAAAGGAAATAATTCTTTTGCTCTTCCTTAAGTTCATCATATCCCCTATTATCATTTGGTAAAATATTATCTATTACATGCACCTTGTGAGTAAAGTGGTCATAACAAATATATCTATTATAAAAATTGAATCTAATTATTGGAGCATTAATATCATCCGGATTTTCAAACTTCAATCTAGGTTCAAAAAGTGCAACTGTATCATATCCAATATATCCAATCGCTCCTCCTTTAAATGAAAAATCGTTATATTTAACCTCATCCTTTATAATATTTTCTTCAACCTCTTTAAATTCTTTAATTGTATTTCCTGATATTTCTTTATAAGGATTTTCTCCTAAAAATGAATATCTTCCAAATCTATTTTCTTTACTTCCACCTTCTAATATGAACTTTCTATTTCCCTTAAGCCCATTGTAAATTGTTATTGGAGTAAATTCATCACCCCTAAAGGTACTGATTAATGAGAATATTTTATTTTCTTTTTTACTTACTTCAAACTGCTCTTTTGTAATATTAATCATAATTTTTTCCTCCTAAAAATATATAAAAAATGCACTCCATCCCACAGTCTATGGGACGAAGTGCTCGCTTTATTGCCACCCATTTACAGATAAGCATATTAATAAAAAAGTATTTCATCCTAAAAATTCTAGGACGAAATACTATAATTACTTCGCTATGCCACCTATATACACTAACAGATACACCTATATCCTGTCATTTTAACGGTAGACTCCCGGGCATCTATACTAAAATTTCCAGATACCATCTTAAAGATCCATTCACTACGGCTACAGCACTTGGTTCTCACTATTTCCAAGCTCACTGGAACTAACTTCCTATAGCTACTACTTCTTATCAACGATTTTCACTATTTATGTACTTAATATACCACTACCAGTACATAATGTCAATTAATATTTTCTTTTCCATAATGATGAACTGAACATAATAAGAATTGGATATATCTCAAGTCTTCCAATCAACATACATAATGATAAAACTATTTTACTCAAACCTGAAAATGCACTAAAATTGCCCACTGGACCAACCATCTCAAATCCTGGTCCAACATTATTCATTGTAGTTAATACGCTAGTTGTCGTTGTTGTAAAATCAAAGCCATCTATTGATACTATAAGCATAGCAACTAATGTTATCATTGCATATGCAACTATATAAAGTGCAATTGAAGATGTAACCTCTTCTGAAACCACTCTGCCATCAATTTTAACACACTTAACTCTCTTTGGATGAAGTATTTTATTTATCTCTCTTCTTACTGTCTTTGCTAATATTAGTATTCTGATATTTTTAACTCCACCTGCAGTAGAACCTGCCATTCCTCCAAAAAACATCAATACTAATAATATTATCTTACTAAATGTCGGCCATAAGTTAAAATCTGTTGTAGCATATCCGGTTGTTGTCATAATTGATGACACTTGAAAGGCTGACTGCCTTATCGATTCCCCAATATTCCAACTATTTATATCTAATATATTAATTGTTATTAATACTGTAGCACTAATAACTGTAAGTATGTAAAATCGTAATTCTTCCCCCATTAGTGCTTCCTTTATCTTTCCCTTTATCACATAGAAATACAAAGCAAAATTGACACCAAAAAGTAACATAAATATAGTAATAATCCACTCTGCAGCTGGATTATTAAATGCTGCCACACTCGCATTTTTATTAGAAAATCCACCTGTTCCGGCTGTTCCAAGAGCATGTATTATCGCATCATAAAACGATAATCCCGCAAACATTAATAATACTGTCTCAAGTATAGTTAATGCAAAATAGATTAAATATAGTATCTTTGCAGTTTCCTTCATCTTAGGAACTATCTTACTTGGCGATGGGCCTGCACTCTCAGCCTTTAATAAATGTATGGTATTTGAACCAAGTGATGGAATAAGTGCTAGAATAAATATTAGAAATCCCATTCCACCTATCCAGTGAGTTAAACTTCTCCAAAATAATATTCCCTTTGGAAGCGATTCTATTTCAGTTAAAATTGTCGCTCCTGTTGTGGTAAATCCTGATACTGTTTCAAAAAAAGAATCTATAATAGAAGGAATAGCACCACTTATAACAAATGGCAATCCACCAACAAATGATATTATTATCCAAGAAATTCCGACAATTAAAAAACCTTCTTTAGCATACATTTCCTTTTTATTAATTTTTATTTTGGATAATAATAAACCTATTGGAAATGTAATCAAAGCTGTGATTAAAAATGCATATGCATCAGACTGTTTATAATATAATGCTACAAATAACGGAAGCAATAACAATATAGCCTCATATTTTATTACTGTTCCAATTATCTTTAAAACCATTCTAAAATTCATAGCTTATTTAGCACCGCCCTTAAACATATCATTAACATCCAAAATTGGCTTATCACTTATTATAATAACTTTATCATTTTCCATCATACATTCTTCACCTGTTGGAATTATTATTTCATTATTTCTTACAATAATTGCTACTAGACAATTATTTCTAAATTTTATATCTTTAAGTTTGCAGTTAATATTTTTCATATCTTTACTGACAATAAATTCTATTGCCTCAGCATTTTTATTACATATAGTATAAACATTCTCAATAGAATAGTTACTTCTACACTTTACACCTCTTACATATTTTAATATTCTATTTGCAGTAATAAGCTTTGGATCAATGATTGAATTTATACCTACATTCTTTGCTATCTTATAATAATTATTCCTAGTAACTTTAGTTATTACATTATTTACATTTTTATTATTAGCAAAAATTGATGCAACTATATTATCTTCATCTCTACCTGTAAGTGTGATAAAGCTTTCTGTCTCTTCAATATTTTCAGATAATAATAAATCTTCATCAAGACCATCACCATTGATTATTAAAGAATCTTCAAGAAGTTCTGCAAGTTCATTACATTTTTCTATATTACTTTCAATTATTTTGCAACTAACATCATTTTTCTTAAGAGCCTTTGCTAAATAATAGGTTATTTTTCCACCACCAATAATCATTACATTCTTAACTTTTTTCTTATATCTTCCTAATGTTTTAAATAGTTCCTGAGTGCTCTTATGTTCACCTATTAAATATATCTTATCACCATTTCTTAATACAAAATCACCTTTTGGTATTATTACTTCATCATTACGCTCTACACCGCAAATTATAGCCTTTCCTTTTATAAAATGAGTTTCAGCCAAAGTTTTTCCACTTAAATGTAAGTCCTCAGATAAATTAAATCCTAACAGTGTAACTTTTCCTCCAGCAAAAGCATCTATGCTAGATACTGACGGATACCTTACAAGTCTTGAAATTTCTGCTGCTGTTATTTTCTCAGGATTTATTGCAAGATCTATTCCTATTGCATCAGTTAAAAGTGCTATCTCTTCATCATAACCTGGGTCTCTAACTCTTGAAATCGTATATTTCGCACCTAATTTCTTAGCTGCTAATGAACAAAGCATATTAAGTTCATCACTACCAGTGACCGAAATTACAACATCTGCCTTTTTAATTCCTGCTTCTAAAAGAACTTTTAAGTTTGTGCAGTTACCTTCAACACACATTGCATCTAAATTATTGTTAATTCTCTCCAAAGCCACCGAATTCTTATCTATAACAGTGATATTATCATCCTCTAATGACAAATACTTTGCTATAGTAAAACCAACCTTACCTGCTCCTACTATAATAATATTCATATAAAATCTCCTTATAACTACTTAAAAACGTTAGTATACTATACTTTATTTTTTTATAATATAAATATTATAACACAAAAAACGACAACTAACCTTAATTTTTAGTTAGTTGTCGACAAACTAAGCATAAATATATATTAATCTATGCTTTTTTGTTTAGTTATTTTAATTGGAATGAATTACAATCAGTACATTCCGGCATAGTAGGATTTGACTCATGTGTTCCTACAGAAATCTTATTAAGTGTGCAATAATCACTTGAAGATGAATGAAACTTGCATTGCTTAACTGTACATCCAATACTCATATTATTCTCCATATCTAACGCCTCCTTCATAATTAGGTTACATAGATATGTTGTGTATTTTTCTGATTTTTATTCATCTTATTTTGTTTTTTTATTTTTAATTGCAAAAATAATACCAACTATAATAATTACTAGTGCTACTACTCCTATAATAACATAAGGAGTAATACTTTGATTATCTCCTGTGTTAATCATTAATTATCACCTTCTATTTAAATTAACTTAGTACCACATTCTGAACAGAATTTTGAACCATTAGTCTTTGCTCCACACTCTGGACAGAACTTTGGAGCAGTTCCTTGGCTTTGTCCTCCTTGTTGTTGCATTTGACCATTGTTCATCATTTGCTGATTATTCATATTATTCATCATTTGCTGGTTGTTCATATTATTCATCATCTGTTGACCCATCATCATACCCATCTGCATTTCCATCATATTAGCAGCCATTTGTCCACCAGCACCATTCATTTTTCCTGAAGTCATAGCATCTGTCATACCTATTTGTTGGTATCTATTTACATCCCCAACCATGCTATATGATGCATTCTTATTTATCATTTTCTGAATTTCTTCTGGATATGAGAATGCTTCAATATTGAAATTAGTGATTTCTAGACCAATCTTACCCATTTCAAAATCCAAATCTTCACAAATACCTCTAGCAATTTCTCTATTACTCATTTGAAGGTTGAACATATCTTTTCCTTCCTTCATTATCCAACTCATTAATAGAGAATCAAGCATTGATATAACTCTTTCCTTAACATCAGCTACTGAATATTGATCCTTAACACCTGCAATTTTTTCTATTACAGCCATCTTATCAGATATCTTAAAACTAAATGTTCCAAGTGCTCTAATAGGCATTCCACCTGGCATTTGTTGACTTGGTATATTAATAGGTTGTTTTGTACCCCATTTTACAATAAATTCTTTAGTATTTACAAATAATACCTCAGCTCTCATTCCACTATTAAAACCAAACTTAAATCCTTTAAGTGTTGATAAAAATGGTATAATTTGTGATTCTATATCATAGCTACCATCATCTTCAAATATACCCTCAACAGCACCATTAAACATAAATATAGCATCTTGTCCTGGTCTTATGATAAGCTTTGAACCCTTCTTAATTTCTCTGTTTTTCCATTTCCAAAATATAAGATCATCCCTATATTCTTCCCATTCTACTACATTTGAAAATTGATTTGAAAATAAACCCATATAATTAACCTCCTAAATTTTTTCATTATTCACTATAAGTAAAGTAAAATATTAATCCAGCAACAGCTAATATTAATACAATAAGTATTGCAATCTTTATTGGACTCTTTGGATATTCTCCCTTTATTATACCTGTTTGCCCATTAATTAAAACATTAAATGTCTTTCCTTTAAATTGATATGATGTAGAATATACAGGTAATAATAAATGCTTGTATGTTTCATCATAAAAACGAGGACTTATTCTGACATTTCTTGCTCTGTCATATCTTCTTATTATATCTTTTTCTGCCATACTTCTTAAGTCAGACTTCATTTGGCTTATGGCTTCCTTATGTCCATCTTCAAGTCCTATAGTATAATTTTCAGATAAATAACCTGAAATATATTCAGGTGAATAAGATGAAACTTGTTTAAAATCAAATGGTTCTATTCCCTTAAAGAAGCCACCCTTAAATCTAGTTGATGCTGCTACTTGAACATCATCAAAGAAATGGTTAATACGACCTGATGTGTAGTACCAATCTGTTTCTATTTTAGTCTTTTCGTTACCTTCACTATCTTTATATTTAACTTGTCTATCTTTTCCACCCTCACCAGTGTAATGACAATCAGCTTGTGCATCAAATGTCCAATATGGTACATATATTCCTTGAAAACCACCATGCTGATATAGATTTTTAAGTTCACCAGGTGCAAGCCACCTCTTCTTAATCCATGTTTTAAATAATTCCTGCACTTTAATCTTATCAAGCTTAAATGGAACAACTCCATCTGGAACAATTAATTCTGTTTGCTTTTCTGCTAATACATAATTTGAACCACAATATGGACACTCTGCAGCAGTTTCATTAGAAGCCATTTCTATACTTGCTCCACAACCACTACAATTTAAAGTTTTTGTTGTCTTTTCTTCTGGTTTAATAGTTCTTGCAAGATCTAAATTAAGCTCATGCTCAACAATCTTTGTCTCATCATTAATAATTTCTATTTCTGCTTCACAGTTAGGACATTTAAGCTTTTGACTATTTACATCAAACTCCATTACCCCACCACATGCTTCGCATCTATATATATTATCTGCCATTATTCTTCTCTCCTATAATCCAAGTTCTTTTCTCATTGCTTCTAACTCTGCATCTACTGCACTTGAATTTTCAGAAGCATTTGAATTAGCCGAATTATCTTCACCAAGTAATGCAGCAAATTCTGCATCTAATTCAGCATCAGATGTAACACTACTATTTTGCATATTATTTAACTCATCTAAAGATTCTTTTTCATACTTTGCTCTTTCTGCATTAGCTTGAATTTGATTAACTGTTGTTTCCATCTTTTGGGTCTCTTTTGAATTTGCTCTTACCTGCGCTTTTGCCTCCTCAAGTGCCCTTCTTAACATTTCAGTATCTTGCAATAACTTGTCATGTAGTTGGTTCATCTTTTCTGAACTATCTTTAGCTAGCTCATACTTTGCCTTTAAGCTATTGTATTGTGGCATTACATCTACTTTTTTACTCAAGTAAACCTTAGCCCCTCTTTCATCCCCTGTTTCAAGAGCTTTTTTAGCATATCTTTCATATTTACTAATATTAAGTTCACACTCATCAAGTTCTCTTCTTGCTTTTTGCTCTATAGCCCTTACTGCATTAGTTTCTGCCTTAACACTATTTAAATCAGCCTCAAGAACCTTTAAATACTTCATTATATCCTTTTCAGGATTCTTAAACTTTCCCAAAAGTGATTTTACATTACAACTCATAATATTGCCAAAACGGCTTAAAACACCCACAATATTTCCCCCATTCATTTTATATACATTAATAATATTATTTTTATATGCATTTATAATATTATGATTTAAATTATACCATATAAAACTTGAAAATACTAGATATTATGGGACTATTATCGTTGATGAAAAAACACATAAGCCAGTAGCTATATTACAAGCTTCAGAAAGTGGCATAAAAATAAATGCACATAATTTCTAGAGAAAAGTGCATTTATGCTTTTTGACATCCTTATATTAAATATTTCTTATTTATATACTATCACGCAATGTAAATTTTTAACATTCCATATCATTAAAAAATAAATGAAAATTACTATATCTATTCAATGAATTCAAATCTCGCTTAATAAAATTCCACGTTTCATTATAATCTCCAAGAACAGTAAAACTACTATTACTCATAAATGTTACAAACTCGTCTGGATTATCAATATATTTATCTTGAAAATCATTAGCCAATTCAACTTTCCTTGAATCTTCTGCATTTTGTTCATTATACAGTACATGATCTAAATTACAAGACATATAATACATATGGCAAGGAACACTATTTTTCCCTTTATACATACTTGTCATAGTAGACAAACAATTAAGTATTTTACTCTTTTTATCATTTCTACTAATTATTGAATCAACATCTACAAGATGTATAATCATCCCTATATTTTCTTTTCTCCTCATAAATAAAGAGATATGAAAAAATGATTTCTCATTTTTTCACACCTCCCCTTTTCTATATTTATATATTATTTATCAAAGTTAAAATCTAAAGTTGCAAAATAGTCTTCTGGTGTTTCAGCTCTTCTTATAAGCTTAACTGAACCATCCTCTTTTAATAATAATTCAGCAGACTTAAGCTTACCATTATAGTTATATCCCATTGCAAATCCATGAGCACCTGTATCATGGATTACTAAGTAGTCTCCCATATCAACCTTTGGTAACATTCTATCAATTGCAAACTTATCATTATTTTCACAAAGTGAACCAGTAACATCATACTTACAATCACATGGCTTATCTTCTTTTCCTAAAACTGTAATATGATGATAGGCACCATACATAGCTGGGCTCATCAAGGTAACTGCACAAGCATCAACTCCAATATATTCCTTATATGTATGTTTTTCATGTATAGCCTTAGTTACTAAGTGTCCATATGGAGCTAACATAAATCTTCCAAGTTCTGTACAAAGTTTTACATCTCCCATACCTGCTGGAACAAGAATTTCTTCGTAAACCTTTCTTACTCCTTCACCAATAACTAAAATATCATTTGGCTCTTTATCTGGTGTATATGGAATACCAACTCCTCCTGAAAGATTAATAAATCCAATATGTACTCCTGTTTCTTCCTTAAGTTCAACAGCTAATTTAAATAATATCTTTGCAAGCTCTGGATAATATTCATTAGAAACTGTGTTACTAGCTAAGAATGAATGTATACCAAATTCCTTAACCCCAAGCTCCTTTAATTTTTTGAATGCTTCAACAATTTGTTCTCTAGTCATACCATATTTGGCATCACCAGGATTGTCCATTATATCAGTTCCAAGAGAGAAAACTCCACCTGGATTAAATCTACAAGATATTACCTCTGGAATGTCTGCAACTTCCTTTAAGAAATCTATATGTGTTATATCATCTAGATTTATAGTAGCATTAAGCTTTCTTGCATATTGAAATTCATTAGCTGGAGTATCATTAGATGAAAACATAATATCATCATTTTTAAATCCACACTTGTCTGACATCATAAGCTCAGTTAATGATGAACAGTCAACTCCACACCCTTCTTCTTGAAGTACTTTTAATATATGTGGGTTTGGAGTTGCCTTAACAGCAAAATATTCTTTAAATCCCTTATTCCATGAAAAAGCTTGCTTAAGCTTTCTTGCATTTTCTCTTATTCCTTTTTCATCATAAATATGAAATGGTGTTGGGTATTCCTTTACGATTTGTTCAATTTGACTCTTTGTTACAAATGGTATTTTCTTTGGCATTATTTTGTATCCGTTACTGAAAACTTATAAAAGTTTATAAAAAATATATAAAACTTTAGGTTTCATTCCTTTTTCAACGTATCTGCTTTGATAATAGAAAATCTATTACTACTAACATTTGATATAATACTACGTAAACGACAAAGCGA
>JALENK010000073.1 GCA_022767515.1 Clostridium sp. | reverse complement strand
CCATCAATAATCTTTGCAAAGATATCTCCATTCATCTTCATCATAAGCTGACGACAGATATAAAGTCCTAAACCACTTCCTGAATTTGAACCAATATTAGAACCTCTCCAAAAACTATTAAAAATATGGATAAGTTCATTTTGAGGTAAAGTACAACCACTATTTTTAACTGTCAAAAGTATATAACCATCTTCCTGCTCAAATGAAAATGATATATATTTACCATCTCCATATTTAATGGCATTTTCAAATATATTCTGTAATACCTCAATACTTCGGTCAATATCACAATATAAAATACAGTTTGAGAACTTTTCTACATAAAAATCTATTTTAAGAAAATCTAACTTATCTTTATAGAACTCTGTAACTGTATTTACTATTTCTGAAAGATAATGCTCACCTAACTCAATATCTAAGTTTACAATATCCTCACTAGAAGCTGCTGTTATTTTTGAAACATATTTATTTATTTCTTCACACTGCCTTATTATATTAAAAGCAGCCTCCTTCTGTTTTGCTTCATCTTTATATAGGTTTTTCTGCAAAGCCTTTGCATACAGTTCAATTACACTAAGCGGTGTTTTTATATCATGCGAAAGTGTCATAACATTAGTCTTCTTTTCCTTTTGAAATTCAAGTTCCTTTTTCTTTTGCTCCTCAAGCTTTTCCCTCAATAAATCAAGTCCCCAGGTAAATTTGCCAAAATATTTTGAACTGTGCTCTTTTATATTAGAAGAAAGATTTCCCTTAGAAAGTTCAAGGGGAAGATTACTCAAAATATTAAATGGCTTTAATATTCTGTATTTTATATAAAGCATTATTCCGATAACAATAACTGATACTATACCAAGTGAAATATTAAGTATAAAAATACTGTGGTTATACTCTACATCTACCTTATAATCAAATCTATACATTTTTCCATTAATAATCCTTATTTCATACATATTATCACTTGTATAATCATCATTATTAGTAACTTCTGTAATATCTATAAGTAGCCTGTAATCACTTATATTAACCTTATCTAAGCCTTTTTCCTCAATTATGATTGAAGCTCTGCTAATTTCAACCTTATATTCTTTACTACTATTATTATTAGTGCTTATTAAAAAAACATTTGTTGTTACAAATAGTATAATAAGCAGACTTACAATAGTAGCAAAAACTATGTTAAAACGTTTCAATTATATTCACATCCTATTCATAACGGTAACCTACACCCCATACAGTAACAATTTTCTTTGGTTTCTTTTCATCAACTTCAATCTTATTTCTTAACCATTTAATATGCACTGTTAAAGTCTGCTGTTCACTAAAACTATCAAAACCCCAAACCTTATTGAAAAGGACCTCCTTTGAAAATGTTTTTCTTGGATTCTCCATCAAAATTAATAATAATTCATATTCCTTTTGAGTAAGGCTTATCTCAATGTCGTCCTTATATAAAGTTCTCTTAACCTTGTCTAATTTTATATTGCCATCAATAATTACATCTGTACTATATCTGCGAACAAATATGCCCTTAATTTTAGCAATAAGAATATCAATATCATAAGGCTTTTCTATATAATCATCAGCACCTAGCATAAGACCGTTTAGCATGTCCTCCTTACTTCCTCTTGCACTTACAATAATTATAGGTGTATTGCCATTTTCTCTAATTTTACTGCAAACTGAAAATCCATCCATATTAGGTAGTGTAATATCTAATATTACTAACTTTGCACCTTCTTGCTCATAGTATTTTACTGCATCTTCTCCAGTAGTTTTTAATATGACATCATACCCTTCATTTTGCAAAAAATTACAAAGTAATTCTCCCATTTCCACATTATCTTCAACTATAAGTATATCCGCCATCTCATCCCCCCTTAATATACCACTTACCAGCCCATTTCCATAAGCCAATTATTAAGCTTTCTTTCCCTTTCATTAAGTGTTACTCTATCATTTATACTACCCAAATTATACTCCCCTTGAATATTTCCATCAACTATATAAAGCACTCTCGAACAACGAGCTGCAACCTTTATATCATGAGTTACAAGCATAATTGTTGTTCCCTCATTATTGATTTTTTGAAGCTCATCCATAACTTCACTAGAACTTGTACGATTAAGAGCTCCAGTTGGCTCATCAGCAAAAATAACCTTAGGATTATTTACCATACTCCTGCAAATACAAGCTCTTTGTAACTGTCCTCCAGATACTTCATTTATATCATTGTCAGCAATTTCAATAATACCTAACTTTCTCATAAGCTCCTTAGCCTTTTCTACCTTCTCAGTTTTAGATAATGTATTTTTCTTTGACTGTAAAGCAGGAAGCACAATATTATCTAAAACTGTTAGATTTTTCAACATATACATCTGCTGAAAGATAAATCCCATTTCATCAAGACGAACATCGGCAACTTCCTTTGCCTTTAATTTTGAAATATCCCTATTATTAAACCTTATTTCACCTGCTGTTGCATCATCCATACCTGAGGTTGTATACAAAAGTGTTGATTTTCCTGAACCAGATGGTCCCATAATAGCTACCATCTCCCCCTCTGATATACTGAAATTAATATTTTTAAGCACATTGTTTTGACGCTTATTTATTATATATGTTTTACAAAGATTATTTACTTCTATAATATTATTAGCCATTTTGAATTCTCTCCTTATTCTATACTATTTATTTCTGATGTTTTAATATTTCGGATTGATAATGCCGTAAATATTACCGATATTATTGTTACTATAAGAACTATAAGTGGAAAAATTATATATGCATTGATAACATCATTAACAAACACTATACTTTCCGCACCCATCATTTTAAATATAAGACCCGTTGTAATTTGACTCACTGGATTTGTTAATAGTACACCAAAAACTATTGCCAAAAAGTCTACTATCCCAATCCTTATTACCTGCCACATAATTATTGAACTATACTTAAATCCAATTGCCTTTAACATAGCAATTTGTCCTCTTTCCTTTGTTATAAATGACTTTGCCATTAAAATTGAAACAAGAACATTTATAAGTACAACTATAATTACAACGAAATTTCTAATACTTTCAAGGTTATCAGTAATTCCTCCTAAGTAATTAACAATTTGTTTTTTGGGAGCTATTACCTTATAGTTTGGTAATAATTTCTTAATTTCACTATTTCTATTTACTTTTTCATCACTTGATAAATCATCTAAATATTTAATCTCAAAATCAAATATTCCTGCTAGATATGCATAATCGATATTTTCTCTATCATTAAATCGAATACCTTCTCCCATATTATTCATAGTCTGAAAATAACTTGTGATAATGTAATCTTTCTTCACATCATCCATTTCTACTGTTAGTGTATCTCCAATTCTAACACCAAATTTATCAGCAGTAATCTTAGTTATAGAAATTTCATTCTTATTAATTGGTGCACTTCCTTCTAAATACTCATAATCATTAATATCTGTATTAACTCCTTGATAACATCTTACACTGTATGAATCATTATTCTTATTCACAACATTAAGTTTAAATGATAGTTCAACAAATACCTTAACTTTCATGTCCCTTGAGGCAAGCTTCTGTTCAATATATGCCATATCTCTTGCCATTTTGTCCTTACCACCTGTTATACAATAATCATTATTCATCATACCATTAGAGGGAGAAATATAAGCATCACATTCTTGTTGAGAAAAAAGACTAACAATCTTTGGATTTTGTAGTGTATAGGTTGTATTGGTAACAACCGTAATTAATAAAATACCAATTAAAAATGTTACAAACATAATTCCAAACTTTTTAATATCACTAAAAATATCATTAATAGACATAAAAAGTATTGGTCTTAATTTCGTTTTATATAGCTTTAAAAAGCCTTTTTTCCTATATCTCTCACCAGTGGAACCATTACGAATCGCATCAACTGGAGAAAATTTATTAACCTTCTTCGTACATCTAAATGAGAAAAGCATAACAATTCCAACAAGCAATAATGAAGCTAACATACTAAGGATAAAATTACCACTCGAACTAATTATAATATTTACACTTGCCTGACTAAGCATCATTTGAGCAAATGGTATTGAAATTAAATAACCTACTACCATACCAACAATAGCTATTGCAAGATACTTAACCATATAAAGCCCTCTAATTTTTGTATTGTGAATACCAATTGCTTTCATAATACCTATTTCCCTATATTCCTCTGAAAGAGTAAAGGAAATTGTAAATTTCAAAATAACAAGTGCTATAGCAATAAGACACAAGCTTACAACTGTTAATATTGCTGCTAAAATAATTTCCATAAGATATGAAAGCTTTATCATTGACTTATCCGCATCAAATACTAAATGTGTACATTCAGAAATAGACTTTGTAACCTTATCCTTATCTGTTGTATTAATAAAAAATATCTTACCTGAATCCTTTGAAATTGATTTACTATTTTCAAAATATTTAAAAGCTTCATCACTTACAATAAATCTTGGTGTACCCATTAATGACCCTCCAAATACAGCGTCCTTTAATACACCTTTAATAGTAAATTCCTTTTGTATTTCACCAACCACAAGAGTGATTTTTTCTCCTATCTTAGCCCCCATTTGTTCCATAGTATTTTTTCTAAAATATACCTCATCACCCTTTACTGATGTTATTTCCTCATCATTTTCATTGTAAAATCTTCCTATTTTACTATCAATGTTAGACATAATTGCCACATCATTTTTATCAAGATTCTCATTATTAAACTTAATATTAGAAACGTATATAATGTCTTCACTACTATAGCTCTCTATACATTCCAAGTCTTTAATATAATAATCAGTATGAGGTCCTTCACCTTTATCTCTTTCAATTACAAGATAATCAGGAACGCCTGCCTTATCAAAATATGTATCAAGAGAATTGGTTACTGCAAAAATATTAGCTGTACTTGAAGAAACAAATACCACTGAAATTGTAATAAAGATAAGAAGTATTATATTCATTATCTTTTTTCGTTTTAAATCTTTTTTAAGTATACTTTTGTACATAATTTTCCTCCTTGTATAAAATAACTTTGTTACTATGGTTATATAATACAATTCTAATTATTAAATAATCCTTAAATAATAAAAAAATCTCCCAAAGGCAAATTCTACCTTTGGGAGTAATATCATTTTACGAAAATCTATTTACAATTTCACTAATTTCCTTTGCATTTTCCTTGTTTTTACTTACAATGCCAGTCATAGTCTCTGCTGTTTTTTCAGTCTGCTTAGCTTTTTCAAGCACTTCCTGACTTGTAATACTTTGTGAATCTGGAACATTTGATACCTCACCAATCTGCTCTTGTATACTCTTTACAGTATCAGCAAATGTTTCTGAAGCCTCTGCGATGTCTGATATAATCATTTGCATATTTTGAATTGAATTGTAATAATCCTTTGTAGCATCTGCAAACTCTGTAAACTGCATCTGAATATCATTTTGCAAAAACATAATTACTTGGTCAAAGCATGACTGTACTTGTGAAATATTATCCTTTGTTTCATTACAAATGTCTTGAATCTGAGTTGCTGTTTGTGATGAACTATTAGCTAAATTACCAATCTCTTCAGCAACTACTGCAAATCCTTTTCCAGCCTCACCAGCTCTTGCAGCTTCAATTGATGCATTCAAAGATAATAGATTTGTCTGACTAGTAATATCTAAAATTTGAGAAGCCATCTCATCAATTCTCATCAATGATTGCAATTTAGAGATTGCTCCTTCAATTGCTTTTTGATTTTCAGCTATTTGTACACTTGTATTCTTCAATGTATTATTTACCATTTTTTGCATTTTTTCTACTTTTTTCTGCAACTGATTACTATGTATATTACCTTGCTTGATTCTGTCTTCAACTCCTGAAACTACCTTAGCTATCTGAGTAATCTCATTTTCAACCTTTCCAACTGTACAATCAATTTCTTCTGCACGTTCTGCAAATGTAGTAGTTGCCTTAGAATTATCAGAAATGCAAGAAATCAATACATCAGAAGAATTTTGCATATCAATAGCTGTATCCTTTAAAGAATTTGAGCATATTGATAAAGTATTTACAATATCTCCCATAGTTCCATATAAGGAATCCATGGCAGTTGCAATCATTCCAATCTCGCTTTTTGCCCCAATCCAAGGAGTCAGCTTTTCATTTTTCCTAATCTTTAATTTGCTAAGATTCATAATAGCTTCTTCTACATAATGTAATGGCTTAATACTAAAGTAAATCATAATAAATGATAATATACCAATAATTAAGACAAAGATAATACATATTATTCCTAACAAAGACATATTATTGTTTGCAGTTCCGTAAATATTCTCTTCACTGTCATAGAATACAACTGCCCATCCATGCTCATCAATATATTGGTAATAAGCAATATTTTTTCCCTTTTCACCTTCATATTCTACTTCACCAGTCTCATTCCCTGACTTTATCTGCTCCATAACCTTTAATAGCATATTATCATTAATCTCTGTTGCTATTAGGTTCTTATCCTCTGATAAAATATACATATTGTTTTGTACATTAATCATAGAATATCTGGCAGTATCTTCTTTTCTTTCTATTCTATGTAAAATTTTCTCTAACCCCTCAACAAATGGTCCACCACCAACATAACCTACAATTGTTTTTCCATCTTCATCAAATACAGGACAATACATAGATAAAACTAGTTTTCCTGATGCTGGAGATACAATTATACCCGCATCATATAAACCATTTCTTGAAGTCATAGCATCCTGCAATTCTTTTAATTTTTCACCTTCTCTTAAAGTAACCCCTACTACACCTGGGTTAGAATGTGCAATGCAGTGAGTATTCCACTCACCAATGTATAAACCTTCCCAGTTATCTAAGCTTTTATAATAATTTTCCGTATAAGACTGTGCAGCATTTTTCTTTTCTTGATTTTCTACATCCTTTAAAAACTCTCTTACTACAGGAGCCTTGCTATAAGCAGTCAATAAGCATTCCTGCCTAGCTATATATTCTTCAATAAGACTAGTTTGTGCATTTAACATATGTTCCATATTACTATTCTCTGCTTCCTGTATAGACTTTCTTAATGTTGTATTTGCTGTCATATACAATAAAATCATACCCATAAAAACAATAAGTGCAATACCTATCGTAAGCTTTTTACTTAATTTCCAATTCCTCATACCCATTCACCTCTATTTAAATGGTAACATATGCTTATGTTTGTAGTCAATTTTAGAGCTATTTATATTTTGTAAAAAAATTGTTAACAGAATAAAAATAGGAGAACACTCCTAAAGTTCTCCTATCTTCAATCAGACTTAATTTATAACTTTTCCCTCACAAGATATAGTTACCACTTCGTATGGTATTATTTTTCCACTATTTTCTATTGCATTTGTAACTGCTTGTACAATTCCCATACAGCAAGGCACCTCCATTCGTGCCACCTTTATACTTTTAATATTATTATTCTTAATAATTTCTGTAAGCTTCTTTGAATAATCTATTGCGTCAAGCTTAGGACATCCAATTAATGTAATATTATTCTTTATAAATTCCTCATGAAACTTAGCATAAGCATATGCCGTACAATCTGCTGCAATTAATAGATTAGCATTTTCAAAATACTCTGCATTCACAGGAATCAATTTTATCTGTACTGGCCATTGACTTAACATGCTGACACTTTCCTTTTGGTTAATGCTTCGAGCCATACTTCCAGGACATACATGATTACCCTGTTGCTTTTTCATTGACTTCATTCTCTCTTGTACAGCTTCTTCATCATACTCAGCTGCTTCTCTTTCAATAATATTAATAGCACCTACTGGGCATGCTGGAAGGCAATCTCCCAAACCATCACAATAATCATCTTTAATAAGTCTTGCCTTTCCATTTACCATTGCAATTGCACCTTCATGACATGCATTTACACATGCCATACAACCATTACATTTCTTTTCATCAATATTAACTATTTTTCTTATCATTACAAAAAATCTCCCTATAAATAACTAATTTCTAATATAATTATACCTTAGTTTATCCTTTATTTCTGTAACATACGTTACAATTAATAAAAAACTGTTTACTATATATTATAATAGCTTAACAAATTCTTCTTCTGGCATAGGCTTATAAAAATAATATCCTTGTATCATATCACAATCAACCGACAACAAAAATTCTAACTGTTCTTTAGTTTCAACTCCCTCTGCTACAACCTTTGCTCCAAGATCATGGAATAATCCTATAATATGTTTAATAATAGCTTCTCCTTTTGCACTTTTCCCAATCTGTGCTACAAATCCCATATCAAGCTTTATAATATCAAATTCAAAATTTTCAATTGTAGAAAGTGAAGATACTCCACTTCCAAAGTCATCAAGCATAAGTGAAATTCCAAGTTCTTTCATTTGCTCTAAGAATGAAAATGCTTCTGTTTCAAGAAGAGTATATGAAGATTCTGTAACCTCAAGTTTAAGTATATTCTTAACATTTTCTTGGTCACCTAGCTTTTGCTTCATCATATTCATAAATTTCATGTCATAAAAATCAACTCTTGAAAGATTAATAGCACAAGGAATAACTTTCTTACCATTTTTCATCCTATTAAGATTAAAATCAAATACACAATTTGCCATAAAACTATCTATTTTAGTTATATGACCTTCTTTCTCAAAGATTGGAATAAATTTTCCTGGTGATATCATTCCTTTCTCTGAGTGATTCCATCTAATAAGTGCTTCTGCACTAACTATTTCACCTGTTTTTGCATCAACTACAGGCTGATAATAAGGTTGAAACTCTCCTTTTTGTAATGCACTATCTACTTCTGAAATAAGTAATCTTTGACTAACATATTCACTACTCATTTTTTCATCACATACAGCATAATCAGCTCCTCTATCTGATGAAATAGAATTTTCTGCAAGCTTTGCTCTATCAATCATATGATGAATTTTTCTTGTTGGATTTACAATATTATAAATACCACACCTCATTAGAATTGGTAAACATTTTGAACCCTCAGTATAATTGAAATGACATATTTTATCCATTTTTTCTTCTGATAAATTTTCCGTCTTTGTTATCAAAGCAAAATGGTCACTCTCAAATCTAGCTATCAAAACAGGTTCAAATTCTTTCACAAGAATATCTCTCTCTTTAAAAATCACCATATCTCCACTAAAGGTTCCAAGTAAATCATTTATTGCCTTAAATCCCTTTATATTAGTATATACAATTGAATATCCATTATGATATTGAGGCTCCTTTAATAACATTTCTGCCTTAGCAATAAATCCATCTCTTGAATATTCATCTGTCATCCAATCATGGTCAAGTATCATAGAGATATTTGTTAAGCACACGAGAAACCTTTTATCATCACCTGCAATTTTGCTAACACGCAAATTTTCAGCTCTAATACCATCTCCAACCTCAATATGTATCGTCCTAACATAACTCCCCTTATGCATAATATCATCACAAATCACACTAATCTTAGTTTGGTCAATAACAGTTTCTTTCTCTTCTTTAGTAACAAGATTTGTAGCAAAAATCTGATTTAATTCGTCAAAAGTATCAATATTTACTGGAATAATCCCATTTTTAAGCATTAAATTGCTAATATGTAGAAATTCGACTTGTCCACTTTCTGAATCAAATATTAAGACCCAATCATAATATTCTGACACAATAGAATTAAATATTTTCACACTTTCAATAATCTTATTTGTACATTCTTTTCTAATTTTACTATTGTCCGAATGTATAATTCCTGAATATATTGGACGAGTTACACCGTTTTGCATCACCATACCTTCACCAAAAAATTCCGTAATTCCGTTTCTTATAATGAAGTAACTACCATCTGGAATTATGTAAACTTCTCTGTCTATGCTATCTTCTGCCACAATCTCCTCAATAAACTTCTTCCCATCCAAAATAACGTCTTTGAAATGCTCACTATGTGGAACAATATTTATACTTGTAAGACCAAGACCATCCGTAAATCTAACAAACTCTGAATCAATACTTTCACCTTGAAGCTCTGGAACAAGATAGACTTCATCAGCCGCATTTATTGCACCAGCACTAAGACCTATAAATATTCCATCAAAAATCTCTCTATCATTAATAAGGCTCTTTAAGTCACACTGTTTCATAAAGTAATTTTCTGTTGGTGCATGTCCTCCTGCAAGAAAGAATACATCTGCCCACTCTAAAGCTTCCTTCAATGCATCTTTTGTAACGTTTTCAAAATTACCTTTATTTTTATCTCTATAGCTTTCTATAAATCTGTTATCAAAACATCTAATCTCTCCGATTGAAAAACCTGCCATAGAAAAAGCATCTGACATTTCTTTAATTAAATGATTAGACATCTCCTCGTCAGAAAAATCACTCGCAAAAATAAGAAAATGTGCATTTTCCTTCCAATATTTTCTTAAATTCTCTCC
>JALENK010000048.1 GCA_022767515.1 Clostridium sp. | reverse complement strand
TTTTACATTTCCAATCTAACTCTTATACCTTCTGCATCCTCTTCTGGCTCTCCATCTTTTGATATTATATATTCAATCTCATCTGGTGATACTGCACGAATATATACCTCTGCATCCGCATCCTTTTCAGATAATTTACAGCTTTTATTATGTATTCCCTCTTCATCCACTGACATTTTTGAAGCACCTGGTAATGCTGTATAATAAATCTCAAAATCATCACTTGCATCAATAAACCATTCCCATTTTCCATATTCTACATCATTTCTATTTATAAGCATTTGAAATTTATTTCTCTTTTCCTTACCAAGATTGTAGCGGAATTTTATTTCTTCATCAGATGAAATTTCTGAAATCACCTTTATCTTTCCGCCTGGACGCCCTGCAATCAATCCATAAGCAACCCCTGTCTTTCCTGTTGGTGCATCAAGCTCTTCCTTAACTTTAACTTCACGCTTCTTCTGTATCTCTCTTGCCTCTTCTGTTCCTAGAGGTGGATATAAATAATAGTGATTTCCCTCTGAATTATATGTTTTATTGATTTTTTCATTTTCACCTTCTATGTACCTATCGAAACACTTTCTCAAAATTGGTGATTTACTAGAATTTCCTGCAAGGAATATTTTTATATCATCTACACCACTATTTATTGCTGCATCATTCTTAAAAGAAAGACGTAAAGATGCGAAAAATTGATGTACACCCTTATCAATTCGTCTTTCTAGTATTTCAACAAGGTTTATATCTATATTTTCCTTTGGATTATTAATATATAGCTTTTGTCCTGCTTGCTTGTCCCCATTCTTATCAAACAAATCTACAGTAATACTACCCTCATTTATTATACTTTTAATAACATCACTATCCTTAAATATATAGCCATTATATGAAATTGTCTCATCCTTTTTAGCATTACTTTCAGCCGTTTCTTCAGTTTCCTCTTTTGTAGCCTTATCTATATCTACAATTCCTTCCCAGAAACTTCTAAGTGCTTCCATAAGTTGTTTTGTATTTCTTTTTGCTTCTTGTGAATTTGAAACCAATGTTTCGCTTCCAACAAAATCCTGACCCTCTTTTGGCTTTGAGAATGAAAATCCTACCTGCTTTTCCTTTTTACCTGCTTCCTGACCATCAAGCTTTAATCCTGATTGTAATCTAGCAGCATTTGCTTTAAATACTTCATATGCAAGTAGCTCCAATAAATTTTCACCACCCAAGTATTTATCTCCCTCAGAACCAAAATGTTCAATTACATAATCATATCTAGCTTCCTCACGAATGTCCTTAGCTCCTCTAAAAACGCCAAAATCAAAGTCTGTTGTTCCACCACCAAAATCAAAAATCGCATAAAAAACTTTTTCGTCCTCATCAGGTTCAAAGCCATATTCCTGCAATGCGGTAATTGCATAAGCAGCAGGCTCACTGACTCCTTGATTCACTCTAAATTTACTCATAATTTCTTCATTCTTTAAAATAGATTCTGGTAACGACTTCTTCAAGCCTCTAGTAAAGCTATCAAGAATCTTTTCTTTTACAGTCTTTTCATAAGTAACAGGGAAAGATAAAATATAATCTAGGAAAATTCCATTTCTCATATTATTAATGTATAGACCTAAGTAATAGGCATATATCTCTAATGGATTAAATTCATTTATATCTAAATCAACAAAAGGAGGTAAAAGCCTTTCTACCTTATTCTGATCGATAATCTTTACCTTTCTTTTAGTATCACCACACCACTGCTTTATATCATAAAAATATGAATAGAAAAAATCACTTTCAGAACAATCCTTTAAGCTATTATTTGCCTTATGTGAAACAGTGATATCATTTATAGATGTCTTAGGACGTCCACTACTACTATCATAGTCTTTTATAAACTTTTCTAAATTAACAAATTCTATAATTGTAGGATTTTCATAGTGATGTGCCTTAGCCACCTTATTAAGCTGTCCTATACCTACTCTCAAAAGATTTGTTTTATTCTTACCATCACGCTTTGAAACAATTGTACTCTTTGTCCCAAAGTCAATTCCAATCAATCCGTCCTCATGTATATCTGCTGCTGGATTTCTAGCAATTAGGCTACTTTCAATTTTCACCTTGACAGCTCCATCCTTACTGTCTACATTCTCCCATAATTCCCAGTGTCCTAAATTTACATCCTCTAAGCATTTCTTATCATATGGCTCTAATTCTGCACGTTCAGTATCACATTTCAATAAACTTTCTTTATAATAATCTAATTCATCTTCTTTTAAAGAAGTATAGTTAGTTTTCACATCTGCCTCAACTTTT
>JALENK010000047.1 GCA_022767515.1 Clostridium sp. | reverse complement strand
TTGATTTTTAATTGCATTTTTGTCCCATATAAAAAGCTGGTCAGAATTGTTAAGTGCACCAAAAAGATTCTTTTTGAAATCAGGAATAGTTCTATTTAATTTAGAAATTAATTGCTTAACTTCTTCTCTTTTTGTATTCTTATCTGCTGGACAAGGATTTTCTATTATAGGAAAATCATATTTCTTAGAGAAATTTATTATAGCTCTTTCTTCTATGTAAACCATAGGTCTTATAAGAGTAATATTACTTTTTTCCATTTTGCTTTTTGGAGAAAAGCAGTTTATTCTTCCTTCATAGCAAAGAGCAAGCATAAGCGTCTCTATGGCATCATCTTTGTGATGGCCTAATGCGAGTTTATTACAGCCTAAATCAAAGGCGGTAGTTTGAAGGATACCTCTTCTTAATTTAGCACAAAGGGCACAAGGATTTTTTTCTTTCCTTATGTTAAATACAATATTCTTTATATCACTTTGAATTTCTTTAAATTCTATATTTAAATTTTTACATAACTCATATAAAGGAGAATTGTCTACACTACCTGGATTTAGTGTTATTGCAATTAATTCAAATTTTTCAGGAGCAAATTTCTGATATTTTGATAATAAATATAGAAGTGCAAGACTATCTTTTCCGCCTGATAGACCGATTGCAATTTTATCACCATTTTCTATTAAGTTAAAATCATTTATAGCTTGTCTCATTTTACTGAGTAATTTTTGCATGAATAATCATCCTTTCGAAAGATACTGTAAGTATATTTTAATGCAATCATAAGAAATTTCAAGAGAGTAAAAAATGATAGAAAAATAGCAAAAAAACTTTACAAAGTAATTTGGGTATGATATTCTAATATGGTAAGCCGCTCACGCACAGGTTTTGTAGAAACAAATCCTTGAGATTTGTACCTATAGTGGCGAGTCCGTTATGAGGAGGTGTATTAAATGTACGCAGTAGTTAAGACAGGTGGAAAGCAATACAGAGTTCAAGAAGGTGATGTTGTATTCGTTGAAAAGTTAGATGCTGAAGTTGATTCAACAGTTGAATTAAACGAAGTATTAGCAGTAGGTGGAGAAACATTAAAGGTTGGAACTCCAGTTGTTGAAGGAGCTAAGGTTGTTGCTAAGGTAGTAGCACAAGGAAAGGCTAAGAAGGTTCTTGTTTTCAAGTATAAGAGAAAGAAGGACTACAGAAGAAAGAATGGTCACAGACAACCTTACACTAAGTTAGTAATTGAAAAGATTGAAGCTTAATATTTATGATTAAAGTAAAAATTAGTTTCAAGGACGATAAAATTCAATCCTTTGTTATCAATAGTCATGCTTTAATTGGTAGAGAGGCAATAATTGCAGGTGAAGCTTATGATATGGTATGTAATTCTGTATCGGTTTTATCTCAGAGTGTAATTATTGGTCTTGATGATGTGTTAGAGCTTAATGTTAATTATGATATAGGGGATGGGTATGTTGCAGTAAATCTTGAGGGACTTACTCAAGAGGAAGTAGATACGGCACAGATTTTATTAAAGACTTTTGAAAAGAGCTTAGAAAGTGTTATTTTAAGTCTTAATCAAATGTTCGGTGAAGAAAAACGTAAGGAATATATTACTTTAAAAAAAGAGGAGGTGTAAATTATGATGATTATGAACCTTCAACTATTTGCTCATAAGAAAGGGCAAGGTAGTTCAGCAAACGGAAGAGACTCAGAATCAAAGAGACTTGGAGTTAAATCTGCAGATGGTCAATTTGTTTTAGCAGGAAACATCATTGTTAGACAAAGAGGGACTAAGATTCATCCAGGAAACAACGTTGGTAGAGGTGGAGATGATACTCTATTTGCTAAAATCGACGGTGTTGTTAGATTTGAAAGAGTTGGTAAGAGCAAGAAGCAAGCTAGCGTTTACCCAACAGAAGTAGCTGAAATAGCTGAATAATTTTTGATTTTGAAAGCATCCTATGTTATGTAGGGTGCTTTTTGTTTAATAAATTAATGTGGTATAATATGCATTATTAATGATATAATAATGAAGAAATATATATATAGAAACGGAAGTGAAGATATGTTTATAGATAAAGCGAAATTATACCTTAGATCAGGTAAAGGTGGAGATGGGTGCGTATCATTTAGAAGAGAAAAATATGTACCACTTGGAGGACCAGACGGAGGAGATGGCGGTAAAGGTGGTAACATTGTCTTTAAGGTTGACCCAGGAATGACAACATTACTTGATTTTAAGTATAAAAAGAAGTTTATTGCAGAAGACGGAGTTAATGGTGGTACTTCAAAGTGTTATGGAAGAGACGGAGAAGACTTAGTTATCAGAGTACCAATGGGAACAATAATTAGAGAAGAAAGTTCTAATAAAATAGTTGTAGATTTATCACATAAGGATGATGTTTATGTATTGTTAAAAGGTGGAAAAGGTGGAAAAGGTAATGTTAAATTTGCTACACCAACTAGACAGGCGCCACACTTTGCAGAACCAGGTATGCCAGGAGAAGAAATGTCAGTAGTGCTTGAATTAAAGCTTCTTGCGGACGTTGGACTTCTTGGATTCCCTAATGTAGGTAAGTCAACATTCTTATCGATGACAACAGCAGCAAAGCCTAAGATAGCAAATTATCATTTTACAACATTAAAGCCTAATTTAGGAGTGGTTGCACCAGAAGGAACTGAACCTTTTGTAATGGCTGATATTCCAGGTATTATTGAGGGAGCAGCAGAAGGTGTTGGACTTGGTCTTGAATTTTTAAGACATATAGAAAGAACTAGACTTTTAATACATGTTGTTGATATATCAGGTTTAGAAGGAAGAGACCCAGTTGATGATTTTATTAAGATAAATGAAGAATTACAAAAATATTCAGTTAAGCTTTGGGATAGACCTCAAATTGTAGTTGCAAATAAAGCGGATATTTTATATGATGAATCGGTTTATGAAAACTTTAAAGCTAAGATGAATGAGCTTGGATATGATAAGGTATTTAAGATGTCAGCAGCTACTAGAGAAGGAGTTGATGCAGTTATTAAGGAAGCAGCTAGAATGCTTAAGGATATTCCAATAACTGACCTTGAAATAGCTGATGATGAAAGATATATTAAAGAAGAAAAGCACTTTACTTATCAAATTGAAGTTATCGAAGAAGAAGATTATAATGTTTACTACATTACAGGAAGCTTCGTAGATAGATTATTAGAAGCAGTAAATGTTAGTGATTATGATTCACTTAGATATTTCCATAAGGTATTAAAGAATAAGGGGATATTAGAAGAGTTACGTGAAATGGGAATTAAAGATGGTGATGTTGTTAGACTTAACAGCTTTGAGTTTGATTATGTAATGTAGGAGGAAATTTATGTTAACTGGAAAGCAAAGAGCATATTTAAGAGGATTAGCTCAGGATATAACACCAATATTTCAAATTGGTAAGAAAGGAATAGAAGAAAACTTTATTATTCAAGTCAAAGAAGCGCTAGAAAAAAGAGAATTAATTAAAATTAAGGTTCTTGAAAATAGTGGTTTAGATACAAGAGAGGCTTCTGATGAATTATGCAGAATTGTAGGTGCTGAAGGGATTCAAGCTATAGGAAGCAAAATGGTTATATATAAAAAATCAGAAAAAAATCCTAAGATAGAATTACCTAAAGGTAAGTAATATGGAAAGAATAGGAATAATAGGTGGTACGTTTGATCCTATTCATTTAGCACATACTTATATTGCAGAAGTAGCAAGAGAGAAGCTTAAATTAGAGAGAATTATATTCATGCCAAATGGTAATCCTCCACATAAGACTGGTAGAAGGATTACAGATGCTAACATAAGATTAGATATGGTTAAAGAAGCAATAAAAGATTATGAAGGCTTTGAAGTATCAGATTATGAAATAAAAAAGCAAGGCAAGGGATATACATTTGAGACATTGGTGTATTTTTATAATAACAATATAGAAATATATTTCATTACAGGTGCTGATTGTTTGATGGATTTAGAAAAATGGAAGAATGTAAAAAGAATACTAGAATTATGTAAGTTTGTAGTAGTTACAAGACCAGGAGTCAGCACTGAAAATTTGTTAGAACAAAAGAAATATATAGAAACTAAGTATGGTGGAGAAATAATATTTTTGGAGGTAGATGGAAAGGAGATTTCATCTACCTATATTAGAGAACTTATAAATAAAAATTTGCCTGTAGAAGAGTTTTTATCAAAGGGTGTTCTTAATATAGTAAAACAAAAAGAATTATATAAATAAGGTGATTAGATATGGTGTCATTAGAAGAAGCATATAGTTATGTAAAAAGTCAGTTAAAGGATGGAAGATATATTCACACATTAGGAGTTATATCTGTTGCTAAAAAACTAGCAGAGATTAATGATTATAGTTTGGAAAAAGCAGAAATTGCAGCATTATGTCATGATATTGCGAAAAATATACCTAAGGATGAAATGCTTATGTTGTTTGAAAAATATGATATTGTGTTAAGTCAAGCAGAAAAGTCAACTAAGTCATTATGGCATAGCATTTTAGCACCTCATATTGCAAGAGAGAAGCTTGGTATTGATGATGAAGAGATATTAAGCGCTATAAGATGGCATACGACAGGAAAAAGTGATATGTCTTTGCTTGATAAGATTATATATATTGCAGATATGATAGAGCCTTCAAGAGATTTTGATGGAGTAAAAGAAATTAGAAAAATAACTCTTAAGAATTTAGATAAGGGTGTTTTAGCTGGAATTAATCATACAATTAAATATTTATTAGAAGATGGGAAGCTTTTAGATATAAATACGATTGAGGCAAGAAATTATTTATTGCTAAATAAATAGTATATATAGCTGAGGAAATATTATGAATAAAAAGATTAAGACTAATAAAAAACGTATTTCATTGTCAAATAAAATTGTTATTGGTATAGTTAGTGTAGTGTTAATATTACTTTTAATGATATTAATACCGATTGTAGTATTTTGCTTTAAGATTAATAATGATAATGTAATTCCATCAACAAAGGTGGAGCCTAATATGCCAGTTAATATATTAGTTATGGGTATGGATATTGGAGATCCAAATGAAGCTGAAAACCAAGCTATTAAAAGAACAGATACAATAATGCTTATTAATTATAATCCTAGCAATAGTTTAACACAGATAGTGTCTATACCAAGAGATATGCAAGTGGTTGAGAATGGGAATAGTTATAAAATAAATGCTGCATATCAAAAAGGTGGAGATGAAAAAATAAAACAAGTTGTTGAAAATATGTTAAATGTAAATATAAATTATATTACAAGACTTGATTATAACGCATTTAGGCAATTTATTGATTCAATAGGTGGAATAGATATGCCTATTGAGCGAGATATGGATTATGATGATGAAGCACAAAATCTTCATATTAAATTCAAAAAAGGAACAGTAGAGCATTTAGATGGAAAAAAAGCAGAAGAGTTTTTTAGATGGAGAAAAAATAACGATGGAACTGGTTTTGCAAATGGAGATTTAGATAGAATTAATAATCAGCATATATTCTTGCAGAAGGTTATAGAAAAATGCACTAGTCCTATGTTGATTTTTAGGCTAGGTGGTATGCTATATTCTATAGCTGATAATATGGATACTAATATGTCAGCTATGGATATATTAACTTATGGATTAAAGATTTATTTATCTAAAAAGAACGGCTTTATTATGTCAACTGTTTATGGTTTTCCAAAGATGATTAATGGTCAGTCTTATTTAGTATTTGATAAGGCTAAAAATCAAAGTTTAATTAATTCTTTAACATCTTCAACATCTAAGGAAGTTGATAAGTCTCAAGTAAAGATAATTGTGTTAAATGGAACAGATATTAATGGTTTGGCTGCTCAAGTTAAAACTTCCCTAGTTGGAAATGGATATACGAATGTAGAAACAGGAAATACAGATAAAACTGATAAAAGTAGCATTAAGGTTAATATAAATCAGGTAAAACAAGATATAAAAGCTGTTTTACCTAATATTTCCAATATTGAAAGTAAGTCTAGTGATGGTAAATATGCAAACTATGAGGTTATAATAACTTTAGGTTTAGATTATAGAAATTAGGAGAATTCTAAAATGAGTCAATTAGAGAAGATAGTAGATAAGAATAATGATGGAATAGTAATTAGACAGTATTTAAAAGAAGAATTAGGATTATCTACAAGATTAATAAGAGGAGCATCAATAGAAAAACGGATTTTAGTAAATGATAAGGCTGTAAGAATGAGATGTGTTTTACACGAAGGCGATAAGGTGATTGTACAGCTTGACAAAAATGAAAGTCAGAATATTATACCAGAAAAGATTGATTTAGACATAGTGTATGAGGATTCGGATATATTAGTATTAAATAAATCACCATTTATGGTTGTTCATCCCACAAGAAGTCATTTAACAGGAACATTAGCTAATGGTATATTATATTATTTTCAGGAAACAGGGCAAAATTGTATAGTACGTCTAGTAAGTAGATTAGATATGAATACATCTGGACTTATTATCATAGCTAAAAATCAATATGCTCATATGGCATTATCAAAGATTATGCAAGAAAATAAACTTGAAAAGAGGTATATTGCAATTGTTCATGGACATTTGGATGAAATGAGTGGAACAATAAATGCTCCTATATATAAATTGGATGATGAGGAGAATGCTTTTAAAAGAGTTGTTGATGAGCGAGGACAAGAGAGTATTACTCATTATAAGGTTATAGAAAGACTTAAGGATTCTGATGTTGTTGAATGTCTATTAGAAACAGGTAGGACTCATCAAATTAGAGTTCATTTAAGTTATTTAGGTCATCCAATTTATGGTGATACATTATATGGTTATGGAGAAGAAGAAACAGAACTTATAGATAGACAAGCCTTACATGCATATAAGCTTAAGTTTAATTCCCCAAGAACTAATGAAGCGCTTGAATTAAGAGCAGAGCTTCCAAAGGATATGTTGAATTTAATCGAAAAAATAAGGTGATATTTGTAGTATCACCTTATTTTTGTAGTTTTCTTTTTTTTGCTCTTCTATATTGTACATAGATAATTCTTAAAATTGCTAAAATTAGTATTGCATATAGGCAACCTTTTAATAGTTTTAGAAATGAGAAGCTGTCATCTTGATTTTCATTTTCACTAGATTTTGGGTCGCTGTCAGCAACTTTATCAATCCCACTAGCAAGATTAGTTTCTGTTATTTTTTCACCATCAATTACGAGTGTTCCCTTTGTTAGTATATCACCTTTTTTTAGATAAGAATTTTCATCTAAGCTAGTAGGGCTAGTATAATCGATTGTAGCTTTAGGCATTTGTGTATTTTTCAAATGTAAAATATTTATGTCTTCAGTTGCAACTAAAGGAACATCAGTATTACCAACCTTAAATGAACCAATTTCATCATTTCTATGAAATGCAGTAATTTTCTCATAATTACCAAAGCAATAATCAAGTATTAATTTAATATCATTGTAAACTGTATCTATTGAATCACCACATAGGTTGGATACAATTAATGTCATATCGTTTTTCTTTGCAGCAAGAATGTTAGTAAAGTGAGCTGCAATAGTATAGCCTTTTTTAGCTGCAAATGATGGTGCATAATAATATTTTGAAGCTTCATCTAAAATAGAGTTACGATTATTTACGATACGAACATAGTTGTCTAAATTACTTTTGTTATAGTTTAGATGTTTTGTGCTACATATATCAAGGAATTTTTGATTTTTAATCAATTCTTTCATAATTAAAGCTAAATCTGTTGGGGTTGTATAATGTTCTTTATCTGGAAGACCGCTAGGATTTTTAAAGTTTGAATGAGTAGCACCAAGTTTTTTTGCATATTCGTTCATTAATTTTGCAAATTCTTCTTTAGTTCCTGAAACATATTCAGCAAGAGCTTCAGCACAGTCATTTCCAGATTCTAATATAAGTCCATAAAGTAGTTCGTTTACAGTACATATTTCACCTTCTCTTATACCAATCTTAGTTCCATCAGCAAAAGGTGGATTTTTCCCAACAGTAACTTTCTCTTCTAAATTTTTAACTTTATCTAAAACCACTAAGCAAGTTAGTATCTTTGTTGTTGACGCAGGATAGTACTGCTTATCTTGATTTTTTCCATAGATTATTTGACCAGTTTCTGCATTCATAACAACAACACCTTCAGAATTCAATTCTGGTGGTTTTTCACTTGTAGCAAAAGCAGAAGTGTTAGGATACAATAATAAAATTATTGTAAAAGTTAATATAAAAGTAAGCATTTTTGTTATTTTAAGTTTATACATATAAGTTAGACCTCGTTACATCAAAATTTACCTATGTTATTTTAACAGAAAAAAATAAAAAATTCTATATTTAATTAGTATATTTTTGAATTAAATATTCATATTTGGGAATACTAGTTAATAAAGTTTGTTATTGGAGTAAAGTTATGAGGAAAAAGTATAAAACTTTAGGTTGCATTATATTGATAGTAATATTAGGTATTTATATTGTTATAGGGTATATTAGGGATGGAAATAGTGCAGTTTTAACTAATAATGAAGATATGTTTGTTAATGAGGAGATAGAAGTTAAAGATAAAAAAATTGTAGTAGAAATTAAGGGGGAGGTTAATAAGCCTAATATTTACTGGTTAGATGAAGGTAGTATTATAGAAGATTTAATAAGAGTTTCTGGTGGACTAACAAAAGATGCTAATATAAATGGTATTAACAGAGCGCAAGAGCTTGTAAACCATCAATCAATAATAATTCCTAATATAAATGATAATACTTCAACTAATCAAGCTATAAATGAAGGAGGCAGTGATGGCAAAATTAATATTAATACTGCAAATGAAAGTGAGTTAGATACTTTGCCAGGTATAGGACCGTCAAGAGCTAAAGATATTATTAATTATCGTGAAAAAGTAGGAGCCTTTAAAAGTATTGAAGAAATAAAGAATGTAAGTGGAATAGGAGAGGCAGCTTTTGAAAAAATGAAAGAAATTATTACAATCTAATTAAAGTCTTTAAAATAGGAATTAATAATGGTATAATTAATAATTAGTAGGTAAATAACCTATTATTCTACTTTATAATTAGAAAAATAAAGATTTTTAGGAGGAATTATTTAAGATGAAGAAATTAGTTGCAAGTTTAATTGATTCAATTCTTGTATTCGGTTTTGGTGCTGTATTGTTAATATTAACTATATTAATAATGAAAGTTATAGGATTTGAATTTTATGATCAAACAGTAACTGCTTGGGCTTATGCTGTGGCTTGTGGAGTTTCAAGTTTACTTTATTACCCAATTACAGAATCAACAAAAATGGATAACACTATAGGTAAGAAATTATTAGGTGTTGGTCCAGTTAAGAAGGCTACAAAATAAAATAAGCATAAAATTATATAGGAGTTTTTGATGAAAAAAGGTAGTGAAATTTTAGTAAAGATTGAAAAGACAGAATTCCCTTCAACTGGTATAGGACGAGTAGATGACAAGCTAGTATATGCTAAAAATTGTTTTCCAGGTCAAGTAGTTAAGGGAAGAGTTAAGAGAAAGAAAGCAGATTTTGCTGAGATTAAACCTATCGAAGTAGTTGAAAGAGCTGAATATGAAGTTATAGCAAAGTGTCCAGTGTTTGGAATTTGTGGAGGATGTTCATCTCAAACTCTAGTATATGAAAAACAGTTAGAATTATTATCAAATGAAGTAAAAGCACTATTTGAAAAAGCAGAAGTTAATATGGGAGAGTATGAAGGAATTGTAGGAAGTATGCTTCAATTTGAATATAGAAATAAAATGGAGTTTACTTTTGGTGATATGGAAAAGGGTGGCGAGCTTACCCTTGGAATGCATATGAAAAACAAATCCTTTGGTATAATAAATGTTGACGAATGTAAAATAGTAGACGAGGACTTCAGAAGAATAATAAGGCTAACTGTTAATTATTTTAGGGAAAAAAATCTTCCTTATTACAGAGTAATGAAGAGAGAAGGATTTTTAAGAAACCTAATCATAAGAAAAGCAAAAAATACTAGAGAAATTATGGTTAATTTAGTAACCACTACTCAAATAGAGTTTAACTTAGAAGAATATAAAGATTTATTATTAAATATGGATTATGATGGCGAATTAGTATCCATATTACATACAGAGAACAATTCATTTTCAGATGCAGTTGTGCCTGAAAAAGTAAATATATTATATGGCAGAGATTATATAACTGAGGATTTACTTGGATTAAAATTTAGAATATCACCATTTTCATTCTTCCAAACTAATACAAAGGGTGCAGAGGAATTATATTCTATAGTTAGAGAATATATAGGTGATAGTGCTGATAAGGTTGTATTTGATTTATATTGTGGAACAGGAACTATTGGACAGATAGTAGCACCTAAGGCAAAGAAGGTTATAGGAATAGAGCTTATTGAAGAGGCTGTAGAAATGGCGAAGGAAAATGCAAAGTTAAATGGATTAGATAACTGTACTTTCCTTGCAGGAGATGTCGCAAATATCATAAAGGAAGTAAAGGATAAGCCAGATATAATTATTTTAGACCCACCAAGAAGTGGAGTTATGCCTAAGGCTATGGATTATGTAATTAAGTTTAATGCCAAGCAGATTATATATGTTTCATGCAATCCTAAGACATTGGTTAATGATTTAAAGGTCTTAGAAGAAGCAGGATATGTAGTGGAGAAGACTAGAGTTAAAGATATGTTCCCTAACACTCCTCATGTCGAGACGGTATGTCTTTTGTCCAAACTTCATGAAGCAAAGCATCATGTGAGGGTGAAACTGGATATGGATGAGATGGATATTACTTCGGCAGAGAGTAAGGCTACTTATGAGGAGATTAAGAAGTATGTGGCTGAGCATAATGATGGGATGAAGG
>JALENK010000046.1 GCA_022767515.1 Clostridium sp. | reverse complement strand
CAGCTCTTTAAATCTTGGTGTATCCATTGGAGTAGACACTATTAATATATCTCTTATTCCTGCTAACATTAATGTTGACAATGGATAATAAATCATAGGCTTATCATATATCGGTAATAATTGTTTTGATATAACCTTAGTTAAAGGATATAATCTTGTTCCTGTTCCTCCAGCTAATATTATTCCTTTCATTAGTCTCCCTACTTCCATATCTATAATTAATTTACTCTTTATTATGTTTAGGTTTAATAATTGATTTAATCATTTCCACTATATAATGATATGAATCTAATTTGAATATCTTAGATGCTAAAATATAAATTAAAATACCAACTATTACCTGAATAACTAATATAATTAAAAGTGGTAATTCCAAGAACTTTATTGGATATATACATACCCCCATAAAAACTGCTATTAAAATTATAGGCATAATATCCTTAATTTGCTCTAAATAACTATATTCTAATAGTTTTTTGTTAGGACCTGAATTAATCACCTGACTTATTACACTTGTAAAAAGCAGACTATATGCAATTGCATCAACACTAATAAACATTGTAGACACTAATGCAATTATATTTACAATATTTTTATATATTTCAAGCTTTAAAAACAAATCACTTCTACCAAGAGACTTAATAGCATTCAAATTAGCAGTATGTATAGGATAAAATATAAATGTTATACAAAATATCCTTAGAAAAAATACACTTGGAAGCCATTTATCAGTTAATATCAATTTAACAAGGGTTTCAGCTGTAAATACCAGTCCTATCATAAGTGGTGCTATAACATAAGTACTAACTTTAATGGCTCTTCTTGTCATTTCCTTTACTCTAATACTATTATCCTGTTCTCTTGACATTGCTGGTAATAGCACACTGTCAATAGATGAATTAATATTAGTAATAACTATGCTTGGTATCTGTTTTCCTCTGTTATATTGTGCTAGCTCTGAAGGTGCATAAACTTTACCAATAATAAGCTGTCTAATATTATCCTCAACAGTATATATCAAGGCTGATATAAGTAATTTTGAGCCAAAAGAAAATAACTCTTTTAATCTTATAAATGAAAATTCTAATTTAGGTCTCCATTTCACAGTTAACCACAATATTAAAGTGTCTATCGAAAGATTTAATAGCTGTTGACTAATTAATGCCCATACTCCAAAGCCCTTTACTGCCATAATAATGCCTATAGCACAGGATATTATTGTTCCTCCTAAGGTTGAAAAAAAGAATTTTTTAAAAAGCATATTTCTAGAAACATATGCTTGTTGGACATTTTTCACTCCTGAAATTAAGATTATAATACTTAATACCCTTATATATAAGACTAAACTTTCATTTCCATAAAATCTAGCTATTAAAGGTGCCATAAAAAACATTAATAAGTATAAGCATAAACAAAATACTATATTTGTGAAAAATACAGTTGAAAAGTCTAAATCATCTGCATTCTTTTTTTGAATCAAGGCATTTCCTAATCCACTGTCTACAAATACTTGCAAAATAGATATAAAAACCATAATTAATGCAATTATACCATAGTCTTCAGGCTCCAATATTCTTGCAATTACTAAGGTAACTAAAAATGTAATTATCTGTGCACCTGTTCTCTCTGCAAATCTCCATATTAAATTAAATACAATTCTTTTACTGTTTTCCATAATGTAACTACCTTAAATTTTTTTCCAAACCACCCTATTTACTATTTGAGTATAGCTTTGAATTATCTTAACAACCTTTGTAGAAACATTTTCATCAATATAATCAGGTACATTTACGCCATACTCTTTACTTCTATTCAGCTCTATAGCTGTATCAACTGCTTGAAGTATTGAATTTTCATCAATCCCTGCTAGAATAAAATTTCCCTTATCAAGTGCTTCTGGTCTTTCTGTAGATGTACGTATACACACTGCTGGAAAAGGATGTCCTACTGATGTAAAATAACTTGCTTCTTCTGGTAATGTACCACTATCAGATAAGACTACAAAGGCATTCATCTGTAAGCAGTTATAATCATGAAAACCTAATGGCTCATGCTGAATAACCCTTTTATCTAGTTTAAAATCCGACTTTTCAAGTCTATTACGGCTTCTTGGATGACAAGAATATAAAATAGGCATATCATATTTTTCTGCTATTTTATTTATTGCTGTAAATAAAGATTTAAAGTTTTTTTCTGTATCAATATTCTCTTCTCTATGAGCTGAAAGTAATATATATCTTCCTTTTTCTAGATTTAGCCTTGTATGAATATCACTATCTTCTATTTCCTTTAGATTTTGACTAAGAACCTCTGCCATTGGAGAACCTGTTACAAAGATTCTTTCCTTTGGCAAACCACATTCCTCTAAATAACGTCTCGCATGCTCTGAATAACACATATTTATATCTGAAATAATATCAACTATTTTTCTATTAACTTCTTCTGGCAAGCACTCATCTTTGCATCTATTACCTGCTTCCATATGAAAAACTGGTATATGAAGACGCTTAGCGCTTATAGCACTCAGACAACTATTAGTATCTCCTAATACTAAAACAGCATCTGGCTTAATAGCTGTCATAACCTCATAAGACTTAGCTATAATATTTCCTATAGTCTGACCTAAGTCTGAACTAGCAGCTTCCATATAAATCTCTGGGTTTTCTAACTTTAAATCTTTAAAAAAAACACCATTAAGATTATAATCATAGTTTTGCCCTGTATGTGCTAAAATTGTATCAAAATATTTACGACATTTAGTTATTGTACTAGATAATCTTATAATTTCTGGTCTTGTACCTACTATTATCAGTAGTTTTAGTTTACCATTATTTTTAAATTTAATAGTTTTTCCCATGCTTCCATTTCCTCCTTTGACTAATTAGTCAGTAACCTTTTCAAAAAATGTGTCTGGATGATTTGAATCAAACATCTCATTAGCCCACATTACAGTAACTAAATCTTCTGTATCAGATAAATTAATTATATTATGGGTATATCCTGGAAGCATATAGACAGCTTGAAGCTTATCTTTTGACACTCTAAATTCAATAACCTCATCTGTTCCAATTTTACGTTGCCTTATCAGTCCCTCACCAGAAACCACTATAAATAATTCCCACTTACTATTGTGCCAATGTTCCCCCTTAGTTATCCCAGGCTTACTGATATTAACAGATACTTGTCCATACTCTATTGTTTTTATTAATTCCGTAAAACTTCCTCTGTTATCAATATTCATTTTTAAATCAACACACATTTTTTCTTTAGGTAAATATGATAAGTATGTAGAAAATAGCTTTTTATCAAATGAATTTTCAGCCATCTTTGGCATTATTAAAGTTTCCTCCTGCTTTTTAAATTTATTAAGCAAGGTAACTATATCTCCTAAAGTTACTTTATAAGAAACAGGTACAATGCAATAATTGCTATCATCTAGACGACTCTCTTTACCTAATAATGCATTTATCATTTCTCTAACTAAATCATCTATATATACTAGCTCTAATTCTGCCATTATATCATTAATTTGAATCGGAAGTCCATTAGCTATATTATTACAAAATGTTGCTATTACAGAATTATAATTAGGTCTGCACCACTTTCCAAACAAATTAGGAAATCTATAAACTAAAACCTTTGCTTGTGTTTCTTTTGAATAATCAAAAAGCAGTCTTTCTCCAGCTAATTTTGATTTTCCATATTCACTATCTTTATACCTTCCTGTTAACTGTGCCTGAATGGATGATGATAACATCACAGGACATTTGTTATTACACTTTTTTAATGTATTTAATAAGGTATCTAAAAATCCTAAATTCCCCTTCATAAACTCACTATCATCTTTAGGTCTATTTACACCAGCTAAATTAAATACAAAATCAGCTTTTTCACAATATTTTTCTAGCAATTGTTCTTCTGTATCAATATCATATTCAAAAACTTCACCAATTTCTAATTTATCGCAAGTACGGTCTTTTCCATATTTAATATTATTTAGTGCTGCTACTAGATTCTTACCTACAAAACCTCTTGCACCAGTAACTAATATATTCATACCCTCTCCTCCATTTTTTTAAGCTCATTACGAATATAATCTAAAGATAATAATTTTTCCTTTACCTCTTCAACAGATAATAATTCAGTATTATTACTATTAAATTCACTTAGTAAATTTCTCTCTATATTTCCTTCTTTAAAATACTTATCATAATTTAAATCCCTTTTATCACATGGAACTCTATAAAACTTTCCTAAATCTATTGCATTAACACATTCTTCATTAGTTAAGAGTGTTTCATACATCTTCTCACCATGCCTTATACCTATTATTTTTATTTCATGCTCTGGTGAAAATATACTTACTACCGCTCTTGCTAAGGTTTCAATTGTGCAAGCCGGTGCTTTCTGAACAAAAATATCTCCATTACTTCCCTTTTCAAAAGCAAATAACACTAACTCAACAGCTTCATTCAAAGACATAATAAAACGTGTCATTGTCGGCTCAGTAATCGTAATAGGCTTTCCTTGCTTTATTTGCTCTATCCATAATGGAATTACTGACCCCCTAGAACACAATACATTCCCATATCTTGTACAACATATTTTTGTATCTTTTTCAGCAACGGTTCTTGATTTTGCTACAATAACCTTCTCCATCATTGCCTTTGAAATTCCCATTGCATTTACAGGATAAGCTGCCTTATCCGTAGAAAGACATACGATAGACTTTACACCCTCTTCTATTCCTGCTGTTAATACATTTTCTGTTCCAATTATATTTGTTTTTACAGCCTCTAAAGGAAAAAATTCACAGGATGGAACTTGCTTTAAGGCAGCAGCATGAAATATGTAATCAACACCATGTATTGCATTTTTTACAGATTGAATATCACGCACATCACCAATAAAGAATTTAATCTTCTCAGCAACCTCTGGCATCTTGACTTGAAACTCATGACGCATATCATCTTGCTTTTTCTCATCTCTTGAAAATATACGAATTTCTTTAATATCTGTGTTTAAAAATATATTCAATACTTCATTACCAAAAGAACCAGTACCACCTGTAATCATAAGTATTTTATCTTTATACATCCTTTTCCCTCCTACTGCATCATTCTCTATAATTTCATAAGAAACTTTTTAATATTTACTGTTATATTAAATCCTAATATTCTAAGTAAAATGTAACACATCTTTTTATCAAAGCCATGCACACCTAAATTTAATATATCATAATATTTCTTTTCTCTTTTCTTAAATGGTTCCATTTTAAGGTCCTCTTCCTTATGCTTCAAACGAAAATCTACTGTTTCAGGCATCACATATTCTACATCACCGTATGCATCCTTATATAAAATATTATCAAATAGTTCTTCTAATGTCTCTTTAACAACTGGTTCTTGATAATATGGATAAACCTTTATTGTTATTCCCATTATTCCATGAGGCACTATATCTAAATCATCTAATAGCCTAATTGTTCTCTTACAAGCCCTTGATGCCGATATGGCACTTCCCCATGATGCCACACATATATCTAACAGTTCAAAAATCCTCTCTGGCACAGGATACATTGCTTTTATATTCATATTTTCACAATTA